>JAZLHG010000173.1:0-14159 GCA_045616705.1 Lachnospiraceae bacterium
TACGCATACACCCAGAATGGATAATACCGTACAGAACGTATCCCAGAACTTGCCACGATTCAGTGCTGCGGCAATACCCAGAATCAATCCTACAATTACGCCAAACAGAATGGAAATTCCGCCAATTTTAAAGGAATTGGAAATACACTGAGGAAGAACTGTGGAGATGGGTGCACCGTTATAAAGTGAACTACCCTTACCAAAGCTTCCCTTTGCAATAACATTTTTAAGATAGTTGCCAAATTGAACTAAGATGGGGTCATCCAACCCCATCTCAGCTCTCTTTTTGGCTATCGCTTCGGCACTCATACGCTCTGACGGGAATGGATTACCCGGCATAATACGAACCAGCAAGAATAGCAGGAACATAATGATAAAGAGCGTTACGATTGCCATCAAAACTCTTTTAATTACGTATTTTTTCATATCAATAGCCCAAAATATTGTGTGATTACTTAGTAATAGTAGCGTTCTTATATACTCTGTTTAATGCAACGGGATGGAACTCTACACCTGTAAGAGTAGGATTCATCAGGTTTGCATTTGCCTTGGTGTACAGAGGAGCAATAACTGCCTCGTTCATAACCAGCTGCTCAGCATCGTAAAGTGCGCTCCAACGAGCATCGTAATCAGATACGTACTGACCGGATGTGCAATCCTTGATGAGTGCATCGTACTCAGGGTTGCTCCAGAAACCGTAGTTGTTAGCATTGTCTGTAATCCACATTCCAAGGTATGTCATAGGATCTGCGTAGTCAGGTCCCCATCTTGTAAGAGCAACTTCGTAGTTATCGTTCTGCATCTTATCAAGACGCTCTGCCTTAGTCATGGGAGCAAGTGTAATGGTTACACCGTCAAGGTTTGCTTCGATTGCTTCCTTGTTAGCCTGTGCTACCTTAGTAACCTCATCACCTTCGTTGTTACCGAATACGATAGTGAAATCGAAGGAATCAACACCAAGCTCTGACTTAGCAGTCTCAAGATAAGCCTTAGCAGCATCTAAATTGTAGTCACATACATCTTTGAACTTGTTCTGATCACCTGAGAAGTCCTGACCTGTTGTTGCGCTTGCAGCGAACTGAGGGGGAACTGCTGTGTAGGTAGGTAAAGAACCGTCCATTACATAGTTATCAACTAAAGACTCTCTGTCTAAGCAGTTTGTAATAGCAAGTCTTAAGTTAGGGTTAGCAAGATAACCATTTGCGTTGTTCTCAGTCTGGCTGAAGGTTAAGTACCACATGTAACCTGCACCTGTAACAACCATCTTCTGGCTAAGGTCTGCATCAGCCTTAACGCTTGCAACCTGGTCACCATTAACAACAGCAAGATCAAGTGTACCGTTCTTGAAACCTGTAAGAGCATTATCGGAAGAACCAACTACCTGGTAGCTGATACCATCAAGTTTTACTCTTGCAGCATCCCAGTAATCAGCATTCTTCTTAAGAGAAAGGCTTGCTGTACCGGGTGTGTAATCATCAAGAATGAATGCACCGTTTGATAAGAATGTCTTAGGGCTTGTGCCGTATGTTCCATCCTCAAGACTCTCATAGAAAGCCTGGTTAATAGGATAGAATGTAGGGAAATACATCAGTGAAGGGAAGAATGATACAGGATTCTCAAGAGTAACCTCAAGAGTCTTATCATCTACTGCCTTAACACCAAGTGTCTCGGGATCAGCACCTTCGTAAAGAATGGCATCTGCATTCGCAACACAACCAACGGATGTATCGAACATGTAGTTGTACTCGATGTTGTCTGTCATAGCCTTCTTCCATGCCCATTCGAAATCTGCAGCGGTAACGGGTGTGCCGTTATTCCACTTCGCATCACGAAGGTGGAAGGTGTATGTGCATCCGTCATCGGAGATATCCCAGCTCTCAGCAAGAGCAGGAACAGCTGCACCATCAGCATCCATCTGTGTAAGACCATCGATACAGTCAGCGATAACCTCAAAAGAGTCACCGTCTGTAGCAAGGTTTGTGTCAAGAGACATTACGTTCGTTGACAGCATAGCACTGACTACATTACCGGAAGAAGCCTTGCTTCCACAAGCAGTAAGTCCAAGTGCCATAGCGACTGTAAGAATTACAGCCAGACATTTTGTTACTTTCTTCATAAAATTTTCCTCCTTAATAGTTTAGTACACTGTAGTGATAAACCTTTAACATTCTAATCCAAAAAAGCTCATTTTTCAATGTTTTTACACCAAAAAATGAGCTTTTCATCAATTATTTTATAAGAAAACGGCTAATTTGTGCTTCTATGAATATAAAAACTGAACAGACCACCGCAAATCGCCATAATCAGCGCGCTTATCGGATACAGCACCACAGGAAAGGTCTGTCCTTCCGTGCCATAGCGGATTAACACCAGCAAAGAAGTAATTACGGACGTTATCGAGGTAAGCGCAATAAGAACGCCCATTACTTTCCCGGCAGGGAGGAGTACCTTCACAGTCTTCTCCTTAAGCTGCATTCCATCCCCGCAGATTCGCATCACATCATAGACACAGATCACAGCACAAAGAACGGTCAGTACAAAAGGGATTAGTACGGAAGGTGTTGCGGACATTCGGCCTGCCATGGTAAGACCGCCGGCCATAACCAGTAGTCCAAATGCCATACAAAACGCATACATGGTCTTCTTAAAGCGCTGATAATCTTTCTCATCGCCACAAAATTCCTGATATTCCCCTTCGTAGGCGTACTCGTCTCTAATGTTGTCAAAATGACCTTTCATCTGTTTCATGCCTGGATTCCTTTGATATATTCTCTGACTTCTCTGTAGTCATCTCCCATCAGGCCGAAATCCATTTCCTTGTAGGACCAGATTGCATATCCGATTCCATACTTGTTAAACAGGCTGAGCATGTCCTTATACCACAGAATGGCTTCTTCTGCCGGTGCTCTGTCAATGACACCGAACTCGCCACAGTATAACTTCATCCCCCTGCGCTCCGCTTCGGAAAGTGCACCGGCTAACATTTCTTCGTGGAATTCAACGCCCATGGAGCCTGCTTGGCTGTTCACACAGGGCATTCCCTGAAGACCGATGCCAATGGATTCCTTGCGAAGATAATCAATTCCCTCGGAATATCTCACGGTCAGATCCTGCTTAATGGTAGGTACCCAGTATGCTTTCTGATGGGTAAATACCAATGGCTCGTAATAATGGAAGGTGAAAATAATGTTCTCGTCTGCAGGCTCTCTTAAATACTGAATGGTACCTGCACTGTTCCATTCTACTCCACCATAAATGATTGTGACAAGGGGGGCGTTCTGCCGAATGACGGCAACCGCTCTGTCAATCAAATCATTCCAGGGTTCGGCATATTCCGGATTCACCACCTCATTTAACAGTTCCAGTGCAACGTTATCCTCACTGCCATATCTCTTAGACAGCTTATCCCATAAATGCAGGAAACGTTCCTTGGCTTCCTCGCTGTCAAATAAGGTATTGGCACCCTCTTCCGCTGCCTTGGTGAAGGTATATCCCCAGGTCTTATGCACATCAAGCACCAGGTTTAACCCAAACTCCTGACACCACTTAATGGTGTTATCGATATAACAATAATTCTCACTGATTTCTTCACCATCTTCCGTCTCCACAACCTCATAATCAATGGGAAGGCGGACATGGTCGAAGTTCATGCCGGCGATGTTCTCAATATCATCACGGGTAATGAAGGTCTTGTAATGTTCTGTTTCGTATACACACTGGGATAAGAAGCCTCCCAGGTTAATTCCTTTGGTTAATGTCAGCATGTCTACTCCTCTACCTCCTCGAATCGAACATTAGTTATGTCAACCGTTGCAGTGGATCCTCTGTGGCCAAGATTGAACTCAAGACGACCTCTGGGATCGGTCTTATCGTTCATGGTAAATTCGTATTCATAGGTCTCCCACTGATCTGAAATGGCAATCTCGGAATCCGGATAATAACGAATCCAATCCACATAGGGGGCGGTAACCGCAATCACAATATTTCTGGGCTCTGATGCTTTGGCATCGAAGCAGAAACGGTATTTAGAATCCTTCTTAAGAGGAATGTCCCAGCTTACTAACTGTACAGAGTAATCCACATCGCCTTCTGCTTCGCTGGTGATTTCGATCATATTGTCCTTAATTTCGGCAGCACCCTTACCGTTCTGGGCAAGAAGGAACTTCCAGTCAACACCGTCATCAAGATCTTCGGACGCATCCGCAAAATCACCGTTTCTCACATAATTGCCATCGGGAAGGGGATCTCTCATCTCAATAACAGGCTTCTTTACATTGGTATTATAGTGGTCTTTCTGATAGACACGAACATAGTCGATTAAATATTCCGCATTGTCGAAGTTGGTGGTATCGTCAGGATTACCGGGCCAGTCACCGCCAACAGCCAGGTTCATCTGTACGAAGAAGGTCTGATCAAAGGGTGCGGGATAAGGCTTCTCCTCTTCTCCCTCCACTGCTGTGAACCAGTCGTTTACTTCCAGCACCTGTACATAGTCAATGAACCATTTGATTTTGCCGGGGGTCCATTCAATGCTGTATTCATGGAACTCATCAGAGAAGGAACTGTCTTCTAAGGTCTTCACGCCCTGCTGAGAACCGTGAGGCTCACCGTAATGAACGGTACAGTATGCAGTCTTGGTCTCATTACCAAGAACCTCCATAATATCAATTTCACTACATTTCGGCCACTGACCATACTTATCCTCGTCTGTAGGCATCATCCAGGCAGCCGGCCATAAGCCCTGGCCTTCCGGTACTTTGGCGCGAATTACGACTTTACCGTATAAGAAATCTCTTTTGTTCTGGGAGTTGACTTTACCGGAGGTGTAAGATTTCTTGCCATTCTCATCGGTGGTCTCAATTGCCTTCAATACGAGGCAACCATCCTTAACAAACACGTTCTCAGGAGTATTTACGTAAGCCTGTAACTCGTTGTTGGTCCAGCCGGGATCACGAAGCTCCACATTCCAGTTGGATTCATCAAGTGTAGGACCGTCAAATTCATCGGACCATAACAGATCATATCCGATACATTCCGGAGTCACGGTATGTTCCACGACTTCCTCAACAGTTTCATTAGTAGCTTCTGCTTCCTGAACTTCCTCTGCAGGTTCTGTCTGAGCAGGAGCCTGAGTACTTCCGCATCCGGATAAACAGCCTACTGTAAGGGCACTGACACAGAGCAGTGTAAGTAATCTTTTCATCTTGTTTTGCATTGTAACCTCCCATAATAAATGAAGTGATTTGTAACCTGTTTATAGCATAACGCGGATATGGAATTCGTTATATCGTTTTCATTGTTTTTTTATCGTTTTCTTGTTATGCTACTGATAAAGGAGAAGGTTATGCGAGAATGGGTTTATAAAGAATATATCAATCGGGAAAATAATATTATCCACGCTCCCTACGAGCCGGAACTTGATTTCTACCACGCGGTACAGCTTGGGGATTTGTCCACCGTATCGGAGTATCTCAATCAGGATTTCACTTCCATCGATGGTTTGGGAAGATTATCAGACAATGAACTGACCAATTTCAAATATCATTTTGTGATTACAGCAGCCATGATCGCCAGACACTGTATTGAAGCAGGTATGGTACATGAGCAGGCCTACTCTCTTTCGGATTATTATATTCAGCGCATGGATCAGATTCGAAAACTGTCTGAGCTGAACAGTCTTCACAGAGAAATGGTTACCGCTTACACGGACTATATGCATTATAAGACCCAGGTGCGGTACAGTAAGCCCATAACCCATGTTATCGACTATATTTATTCCCACCTGCACATGCGATTGACCCTTCACCTTCTGGCATCGGAGGTATCCCTCTCTCCTTCCTATCTGTCTAAGATTTTCAAGGAGGAAACAGGCGTATCATTCAGTGAATATATCCTAAGAAGTAAGCTGGAAACGGCTCGGAACATGCTGCTCTATTCCGAATATTCACCGGGACAGATCAGTGAGATTCTGGGATTTGCTTCCCAGAGTTATTTCACGGAACGCTTTCGTATGGAGTACGGCCTGCCACCGGCCAAATATGTCAGCAAGCATAGACAACTTGCCTACACAGAACCCCATTCGTCCAATTGACAAATGAGGTAAAAACAGTAACAATATGAATAACAAATTCCGAAAGGAGAATCTCATGAAAAAAAATGGATTATTAGATGAGTTTAAGAAATTTATTCTTCGCGGCAACGTGCTGGATATGGCCGTTGGTGTAATCGTAGGTGGTGCTTTTACCGCTATCGTTACATCCTTAAATGAGGATATTCTTACCCCTCTTCTGGGTGTATTCGGTGGAACTGACTTCTCTAACCTTACCGTTACCTTAGGAAGTTCTGAGACCGCACCGGTTCTTGCATACGGTAATTTCATTACCGCAATCATCAGCTTCTTAATTACCGCTTTTGTGATTTTCTTAATCGTAAAGGGAATTAACAGCTTAAATGATAAATTCAAGAAGCCGGAAGAGCCGGCAGCAGTTACTACCAAGATTTGCCCTTACTGCAAATCTGAAATTGCACTGGAAGCTACCAAGTGCCCTCACTGCACATCCGATCAACCCACAGAGTAAGGATTACTCCTCCTCTGTCGGTAGATTTCTAAAGAACCTGATGGCAAGGCACACTGCAGGCGGAATCGATAGAAGAAACGCCAGCGGCTGTGCCTCTTCTACGCCATAAATTCCACGAAAATAGGGCAGAATCAGCATTAACGGAATCAGAATCAGACCACCTCTTAAGGCAGAAAGCGCAATGGCCTCTTTCTTATTACCGGTTCCCTGCATAAGCATTTCTGTCACCATACAAAGGGGCATAAGCAGCTGTGCAATACAGAGCAGTCGCAATGCTCTGGTCCCAATCTCAATAACCGTAGGATCATTTCTGAACCAGGATACAATCTCCCCTGAGAAGAACATGGATATTATCGTCAGTACAAAAAGTACCGCCGTACCCAGTACCACCGTTACACGGTATCCCTGACGAACGCGACTGTATTTGCGGGCACCGTAATTAAAGGCACAGACAGGCTGGAATCCCTGTCCGATGCCAAGTGCAATGGCAAACAGGAAGAAACTGACTCTGGCCACAATGCTTAAGGCTGCAACGCCTGCATCACCTGCATAAAATGCAGCCTGCTGATTCATGATAATCGTAGATACAGAATTTAAGCCCTGTCTGAGAAGTGCCGGAAGCCCGGTTACACTAATATCTCCCAAAAGGGACAAATTGATATTTGATATGGTAAGCTTGGTCTGGGTTCTTCCGGTTAGGAACATACCAAGAAGCAACGCAAAACTGATGGTCTGGGATATAGCGGTAGACAGTCCTGCACCGGCAATTCCCATGTGCATGCCGAACATAAAAATCGCATCGCCACCGATATTAAGCACGCCGCCGGCCAACAGTCCAATCATACCCAGTCGCGCCTTGCCCTCATATCTTAAGAGATTATTCAAAGTAAAACTGGATACCACCATAGGACATGCTGCCAGAATATAATAGAGATAGGTTCTTGCATAAGGCAGAATGGTATCCGTACTTCCTAACATCATAATCATTGGATCAATAAATATAAGGCCGAAGACACCCAATAGCAGACCTGCTGTTAAGGATGCGAAAAACGCCGTAGATGCGGTTTCATCCGCAAGCTTACCTTCCCTGGCTCCCAAGCGTCTTGACATTAAGCTTCCGCCACCCTGTCCCATCATAAATCCGAAAGCCTGCGCAATAGTCATAAATCCAAATACAATCCCCACTGCGCCACTGGCTGAATTACCCAAGGTACTTACAAAGTAAGTGTCCACCATGTTATAAATAGTAGACACCATCATACTCAGTATGGTGGGAATGGATAACGATATAACCAACTTCCTTACAGGAGTCTTGGTCATTACTTCAAATTGATTCTGATTCTTATTCATATCCTGTAGACTTCCTATCTAATCAAATCAAATACATAATCCGTATCATAGCATCTGACATACAAATGCTGCCCATCTGCATAGAACCAGTCGGGACCTGTTTTCACCTTGGTGGTGGATACTCTCTTACCGGTTGATAAATCCAGAACATAGACAAAGTCATCTTCCGCCGTAAATCCATAGCCACAGATGATGGCATCATCAACAATTACGAAGTTATCAGAGTTACAGGTAAGAGGCTCTGTTCTCCATAACACTTTAAAATTATCGTTTAAGTCAAGAGCTGTAATATATCCGTTATGGGGCGCGGAAGAAGCATACGTATTGTGATAGTTGCTCACATAGAGAATATCATTTCGGATGGTTGCCCAGTGAATACTCTCTTCTACATAGGCACCTTCTCCGGGCGCAAAATAATCAGGCTTATAGTACTGACTGAAATCCAGGGTATATAACTTCTCCCCTGTATTTAAGTCCGTAATATCCATCATATACGGATACCACTCATATCCCGCATCATCAAGGCCGTACAAGTGATAGGAATAGGCTCCGTCGTCGAAATTAAACGGATCGGGCCGGTCAATCCCCAGATTGCTAAACCAGCTATAGTCATCGGTAACACCGTTTGGTGTTTTGGATGCTAGAGTTATGTCAACCGTAGTTGAAACCGGTCTTCCGGTATTATTCACATACTCCCAGGGAGGCATTTTCAGATCTGCCACTTTCAGATTGGCAGTCTGCCAGGAATACAGCTGCTTAAACTGTTCATCAGATAAGAGTGTCCATGCCGCCTCTCTCCCGTTCACAACTGCATCCACAAGACCAAGACTTGTTCTGTGCTCCTGAATGGCCTTCTGAATCTGCTCATCCGTGGAACGCGTTAATCCGGTTGCTTCCCAGAACTTGTAATAAGCATTACCCGGATCGTTATAAATTCCATCATCCTCAATAACATTGCCGTTATTGGAAGTCATAAAGTAATTCCAGATGCAAATCTTCTCCCAATCTTCCGGATCCGTATCATTCTCATAACGGGTCAAATAATAGCGGTCTACTTCAATATTATCACTGATTCCCAGCTGTTCCCCCAGTTCCCATGCTTCATCGTTATTAAAGTACATACCGTACAGAGCAGAAGCATAGTCTGCACCGAAGTCAAACTGCAAGTTCCCCTGGGCATCCAGATAATAGTTGCTCTCACTGCTGCAGGCTGCACCGGAAGCACCGATAGAATGATAATAGCCATACTCATTTAAGGTAGCTTCTGTTCTGTATCCCCACTCAAAAAGAGAAATCATCTGCAGCTTCCCATCCTTAAGGGCTATCACGGGCATATAGGTGAAGTCCATGGTAAACTGGTCTTCCTCTGTAATCAGCAGAGCCAGTTCCGGTATCTTATCCTGACCGCAGTCAATATATGCGTAACTGATTCTGTTAGGAGAAATCTGCCGATTATACTGATCGGATAAGGTCTTACAGAATAGCTTCATAAAGTCGCTGAACGTCACCTCATTATCCTTCTTAAAGGCATCCGTCAAATCACCATACTCCCAGTACTGCATATCGGCGTTCTTAGAACCTACATAGAAATCAAATCCTACCTTCTCCCGGTCGTTTAAGAATCTCTCGTAAGCAGCCATACATTCAGCAGGGTCAGCTGCCGGAGCCGCAACAGTCGGCGCAGGGGTAGGCTCTGCCGTGCCTGCATTCTGCTGGTTACTATTCTGGGTACCATTCTGGTTCCCATCTATCTCGGTCTGACCAATCTGATTCTGTTCAGGATGTGCTTTCTTCTTCCCGCAAGCGGAAAATAACACGGACACACAGATACAGGTCAATATCATGATTAACGTTCTTCTCTTCGTCATGGTAATAGTCTCCTAACTTCAATACGCTAACGATTATACCACGAAAAATATAGTGTGGCTTGTAAAATAAATCCAATTTCGATAGACTAATATTAATACTGAATAACAGGAGTGACCCATGAAAGAAAAGCTATATACCATTCCGGTAAATGATGCCATGACTTCCGGAGACGAATGTCCTCTATGTAACGCATATCGGGACTTAACCCACAATGCACTGGATTTCGTACTGGGACACGGTGCATCCTATATGGAGAGTAATATCAGAGAGCAGACCGATGCCGCAGGCTTCTGTAATCGTCATCTGAAGATGATGTACGACTATGGTAATTCCCTGGGCAATGCATTGATTCTCAACACCCATTTAAGTGCGGTACGCAAGAAGTTAGCCTACGAAATGGATCATTACAAGCCAAATGGCGGACTGTTCAGTAAGGGTGAACAATCCAATGTGGAGCAATACTTAAATTCCGTAGAGAATTCCTGCTTTGTATGTAATTATGTTAACCAAGTATATGAACGTTACCTGGCTACATTTTTCCATCTCTATAAGAGTGATCCGGAATTTGCAGACAAGATCCGAAACAGCAAAGGATTCTGCTTACCCCACTTAAGAGATCTGCTTGCAGCAGCCGGTAAGAATCTAAACAAGAAGGAGCTTGAGGAATTCACTACCCTTCTGTTCTCCGTTGAGAAGGAAAACCTTGACCGTATTCAGGAAGATATCTCCTGGTTCTGTGACAAGTTCAATCATACCAATAAGGATGCGGACTGGAAGAATTCCAAGGATGCCATCCCCCGCACCATGCAAAAAATCGCCGGTGGTTATCCCTCCGACGATCCTTATAAACGTTCTTAATCATCAAAACTACTGCCCCTGGGGTTCTCCTAAGAATCCCTTCATAGGGTTTACTTTACGAGCAATGTCCAGAATGGACTGTTGCTCGTTTTGTATATATTGAAATAATTGTTCAATCTCTTCCGGGGTGAACCCGTCATTACGAAGAAGCTTCATCTCCGGAATAGCAAATTCCGCTGTACTTCCTCCATCCGTAAACTGCACATAAACTGCCTTATGATCGCCGTTTCTGGTCATGGATGATATGCTCATTCGAATCTCGCTGTTCATAGTTCCTCCCGTTCTAAAGCGTTTATGCGTTTAACTGCTTAAGATAAGACAGAAGTGCAGGGAAATCTCCGTGGGGATACTGCTCAATATCCTCTCCCACCTTGTTAATCAGACAGTCCGTCACTAAGAATACAGACATTCCCAGAGAAGAAGCGGGAACCATATCCTCTCCCACATCATTACCCACCATCAGACATTCCTCCGGCTTAAGGCCCATACGGTCAATCACTTCCTGATAGTACTTGGGATTGGGCTTACAGAAGCCAATATTCTCATAGCTGGTAAACAGTTCAAACATTTCAGGCTCAAGACCTGCCCAGTTCATACGGTTTCTGGTTGCAATTGCAGGGAACACCGGATTGGTTGCCAGGGCAATACGGAATCCTGCATCCTTAAGATAGGTAACCACTTCTTTAGACATGGGCTGGAATCCACAATCGTCCTTCACCTTGTTGAAATCTGTTCTGTAGAACTCATCAAATGCAGGTTCATCCACACGGGTGTCTCTACCAAAAACCTGATTGAAGCACTCCCAGAATGCATCGGAATTCAGGCGGCTGCCATCATTCTTAATCATTGCACCGGTTCCCTTCCAGACAGCATCCTGCAGAAATTTAGGTTCATATCCCAAATGTCCTACAGCCATTGCAAGGCGCTTGAAATAAGATGCGATAAAATGGTCCTGATCCATAGGTAATAAGGTACCATCCAAATCAAATAAAACTGCTTTAATCATAATTCCTCCTCCGGCTACGCCGTATATTACATTTATGTAAACCTATATTATGTTAACCAAAGCGATGCAGGCCAATGTTATGTCAACTAGCAATACTGGTCGCCAAGTCTCCTTACTTCTTCTCTCACTCGGGTCAGTACCGATTCCGGTCCCAGAATCTGCACCCGGTCTCCCAGTGCGAAAATCCATCCGATGAACTGTCCGCTTACCGCCACATGGAATCTGACGATGGAATGTTCTTCATCTTCCGGCATGATACCAATTTCCTTGCCGAATCGATCGATAAAAATACCTACCATGCTGTTATGAATTCTAGCAGATACTACCTCATCCTGACCACCAAACATACCGAAGTTCTTCTTGGCATAATCTGCTGCATTAAATGTCTTGAATAGGTCTTTTCCTTCTCGTTCTTCCTCACACTGGCTGATGTGAATCATCTTATCAACGCGGAAATGTTTGATTTTGCACTCCGTGCTGTCATAAGCAACCAGGTAATAGTTCTCATCATCCCAGGTCAGTGTCCAGGGACTTACCACATAATAGGCACCATCATGTCTCAGTTCCATTTCCTTGCGAACATTCCAATTATAGTACTGAAAACGAATCATCCTGTTCTCGGATATGGCACCATGAATGGCATCCACACTGTAATAAATACTCTCATTCATGGCTTTAATACGGTTCTGAACAAACACCTGACGCTGCAGCTGTCTGGCTTCCTGCTCACTGCAAAAGGTCTCTAACTTCTTAATCAGTTCATTGGATTTCTTCACCGTAATAAATTTAGAGGACTGAATGGCATCAACCAGTAATTTCAGTTCCGGAAGTTCGAATTTGCGGCTGACCACATGATAATTGTGATGTCTGCCTTCCTTCACACACTCCACTTCTATTCCCAGTTCCTGAAGATCCTCAAGATCTGTATAGATACTCTTGCGTTCCGCCGGAATATCATACTTCTCCAGTTCGGCAATAATCTGCGGCATGGTAAGATAATGGGTGTCATCGGTCTTGGCAACCATGATCTCCGCAAGCTTATATAGTTTGAATTTCTGATTCGTATTTCGTGCCATAATATCCCCCAAGTTGCATTTATTATACCCAAGAATCTACAGATTCGAAACTATTTCTGACAAATTATCATTTTTCACTTCTCTTGTTTAAGCTTCACTGGTTGACATAATATATTCTTCCGTTTTCACAATACTGGAGTATTCAGATCCCATTATGTCCATAACCTGAGTTGTTGCGCCATTAGTTATGTTAACCACATAGATTTCTGCACGAACTCGTTTGTACGCCATTCTCCATCCAATATCATCATCATATTCATGAAGATCCGTATTGCGAATGAGATAGATCTGATCATCAACCAGTTCAGCCAGTTCCACTTCCTGCATCCAGTCATAGCTGTCATCATGTTCAGTGGCAAAGCCCCTTGTTACAACGACCTTATCGCCTCTGTTATCGTAGTAGCCCACTTCTCCGGTATCCGGATTACAGAATGCCGTCATCGGTTCTCCGTCTCCCGGAATCATTCGATTCTGTGCCACATAGAACGGTACATATTTGAAGTCTCCGCCCTCTTCATTGGTAGAATCCTCAGGCGCCGGGGAAGCGATTAATGATCCTGCTTGGTTCTTGGTGGCTCTAAGATAGTATCCACCACTGTAGAAGTTACCGGTTCCTTCGTAGAAGCCGATACCCACATAAATCTCATCACCGACTGTTGCAAACTGTTCCACTATAGTACCACCGAACTCATCACTTGGCACCTGACCAAGGTTTACAGTCTGACCATTATTTAGATTCATCTGAATCAGGTTCTGCTCCATTAGATAGAACAGTTCCTCACCGGACATCCCTACGTAGTCAATCCACTCCGGTGCATCATATATGCCGGTAGGCATGCCGTCACGATAAGCATGAATACGGCAAATCATCCGATTGTTCCCTGCATCATCATAAGAAACGGAAGCCATGGTTCTGCCGTCAGAACTTGCGCCAAAGAAATACTCATCGGCTCCTATCGTCTCTACATTCTTAACGGCTGCACCTAAATCAACTCCTGCCAAAACACTGTGCATTTCACCGCCATATTCTTCATTGGCTCCATAGAACAGCTTCCTACCGCATACAGCCATAACGCCTGCAGCCTGATCTGTGCAGACCTCCTCAAGGGCTCCGTTTGTTGGATTATAGGCATACAGTACCTTCTCCCCTTCGCCTCTTCCTGCGAACTCACCCCACAGAGCAGAACCTTCCGTATCTAATGACTTAGGCATATGAAAATAAACTGCAGCACCGTATTTCACAAAATAATGATTATTGTTGCTTATCACTGCAGAAACATCGCTTCCATTCTGCGCTGCATTCTGATCCGTATTCTGATTGGTCCCTGCGTTAGATGAATCTGCATTCTGACCTGCAGCACCTTCAATGGTAATCACCGGAACTGCTGCCTGGGGCTCGTCCTGTACTTGTTTATTCTTCCT
>JAZLHG010000174.1:0-2414 GCA_045616705.1 Lachnospiraceae bacterium
TTGTTTTATGCTTTATGGGTATCAAGCAGTTCCTGAATCAGGTTCTGGGTGTATTGACCGGGGAATTTACGAAGTTCTTCGGGAATCTCACTGACAGTGAAGGGCTTGCCGAAATCAATGGTCACCTTGGACTTCTTCAGAAGTGGTAAGTGATTCTCGAAGACATCGGCGGTTCCGGTAATGGCAACGGGAACAATCTTGCATCCGGTCTTGGTTGCAATCTTGAAGCTGCCCTCCTTAAAGGGAAGGAGATTGCCATCCTTACTACGGGTTCCCTCCGGGAAAATAAACTGAGCCACACCGGATTTAATCAGTTCAATAGACTGAAGAATCATCTTCATGCCTTCCTTGGGATCCTTGCGATCCAGAAATAGGCAGTTCATAAACATCATATGCTGAGCAAGAATGGGAACCTTCTTCACTTCCTTCTTGGCAATATAACCGGTTTGTGTCGGCATAAGCGGATAGGTTAGAAGAATGTCAAACATACTGTTGTGATTGCCGATATAGAGAACGGCTTCATCCTTCGGAAGGTTCTCAAGACCGGTAACGGTAGCCTTGGCTCCTGCAAAGAAGCAGATAATCCGACAGTAGAAACAAATGAAAGCTTGCGTGAATTTAGCCTTGGCGGAAGGACTAACCAGTCCAATTAACCATTCGATGGGCAGAAACACTAAGGATGTAATGCCAAATATCAGTAAAACAAGTGCTACAAGAATAATTCGAATCATAATACCTCCTTGTCTACAGCAAAACTAACAGTTAATGGAATTGCCGCAATAGGGACATTTGCTTACATAGCCCTTGGCCGCGCTGAAACTCGCGCCACAACTGTTACAGTTCACTGCAATTGCATTAATCTTCATAGGATCCAGCGGAAGATCATCCATTAATTCCTCTTCGCCGTCAATATGTTCAAATCGTACGGAATCCTTATCCCAGGAATAGGTAGTTCCCAGAACGTAGATATCAATTGTTGCACCGATGGGGTAACCGCCGGTTCCCTTGGTGAATCTGGTTGGAATCAAGGCTTCCCGTTCTGTGCCGGATTGATCGAAATAGTGTACCTTAATATTATAAGGAAACGCACCATTTAAGGTGTAGCTGGTATCCTCTACATAACCGTAAATCTTACCGACAAAGCGAGTACCATTTCGGATAATAGCCTGACGGCGATGTTTTTTCTTAATCTGAGCAAGGAGGAAGCCGCCACCGATAGAAGCGAATATCAGACCAATCAGCATTGGTATTCCGCCTGCAATGAAAATGTGGGTTGCAAATAAAACAGCGGTTCCAACTGTGAATAACACAGCACCTATAGAGAAAAAGATACCACCAAACAGGTAGAAAAATTTATCGGAATCGTTCATAGAAAACCTCCATAGAAAACCTCCGTAAGCAGGATACGGGAGTCGAACCCGCCTATCCAGCTTGGGAAGCTGGCGCCCTACCGATAGACTAATCCTGCGTAATTAAAGATAGTGTACCCCACATCATATTAAATGACAAGGGAGGAAATATTCTTCACAAATTGACTTTGAAGTCGCGAATCACTATAGTAGTAAATAGACTGAATTGGAGAGAAAATATGTATATTATAGTAGGACTTGGCAACCCCAAAACAGAATATAAGAACACAAGACACAACGTGGGATTTGACGTCATCGATGCTCTGGCAGAGAAGCATGGTATCAAGATGGATATGAAGAAACATCGTGCCGTATGCGGCAAAGGCATGATTGACGGGCAGAAGGTAATCCTGGCCCAGCCCCAGACCTTTATGAACTTAAGCGGTCTCAGCGTGATGGATCTGGTGAATTTCTATAAGGTAGATCCCAAGGATGATTTGATCGTGATTTATGATGATATTGATTTGGATCCCGGACAGCTTCGCATTCGTAAGCAGGGAACAGCCGGCGGACATAATGGCATGAAGTCGGTAATTGGAGCAGTAAATACAACAGAGTTCGTTCGAATTCGTATGGGCGTAGGTGCGAAGCCCAAGGACTTCGACCTGGCAGATTATGTATTGGGACATTTTACAAATGCAGAACGAAAGGTTGTTGATGAAGCAATTAGTCAGGCAGTGGATGCGGTGTCCATTATCCTGAATGATGGACCGGATAAGGCCATGAATCAGTACAACCGTAAACCCCAGTAGTACCCCTCTTATGAGGGCAGAAAGCACATGAATGTTCTTAAAACTCCCCTTTTAGAGCTTGCAGACTATACGGAGATTACAAAGGATCTGAAGAAGCCCGGCGTGAT
Organism: Lachnospiraceae bacterium; assembly: GCA_045616705.1. GTDB lineage: Bacteria > Bacillota > Clostridia > Lachnospirales > Lachnospiraceae > UBA2868. Next base: position 2,269 of record JAZLHG010000174.1, read on the forward strand.
TGAAGTAGAAGGTGCAAACGACTCGCAAAAATTACATATGGTATGGGGACTTGGCGATGGTTATTCTTATAGAATCATCGCTACTTATGATGAGCGAAAAGCACGAGAAATCTACGAAGATTACCAGTATTACGACAAGAATACCT
>JAZLHG010000175.1:0-4319 GCA_045616705.1 Lachnospiraceae bacterium
AGTTATTTCTCAGTGCAAGATTCTTAACGTTCATAACGATTTCAGTAACGTCTTCTTTTACACCGGGAATAGAACTGAACTCATGAAGTACGCCATCAATCTTAATCTGTGTTACAGAAACACCGGGAAGAGATGAAAGCATAATTCTGCGAAGAGAATTACCAAGAGTTGTTCCATATCCTCTCTCAAGAGGTTCAACAACGAACTTACCATATTTCTTATCGTCTGAAAGCTCAACGATTTCAATCTTCGGTTTTTCAAAATCAAACATGCAAAGTCCTCCTTTAATTGTACCGTTATTCTGCTAATAGGGATATTATTTGGAGTACAACTCGACGATAAGCATCTCGTCAACCGGTACATCGATCTCTTCACGAGTAGGAAGAGACTTCACTACGCCCTTTAAGTTCTCCTGGTCAACATCTAACCAAGCGGGGATCAGTCTAGCACCTGTTGTCTCAAGGATATCCTTATATCTAACGGATCCTTTGCACTTCTCTCTGATTTCGATAACATCACCGGCCTTAACCTGGTAAGAAGGGATGTTAACAAGATTACCGTTTACAAGAACCTGCTTGTGGTCAACGATCTGTCTAGCCTCTTTACGAGTTCTTGCAAGAGTCATTCTGAAAATGACGTTATCAAGACGAGACTCAAGGAGTACCATAAGGTTCTCACCGGTCATGCCTTTCATTCTGTCAGCCTTGTTGTAGTAGTTACGGAAAGGCTTCTCAAGAACACCATAGATGAATTTAGCTTTCTGCTTCTCTCTTAACTGAAGACCATACTCACTAACCTTCTTGTTTGCTCTATTTAATGTTCTGTTAGACTTCTTATCAATACCAAGATACATCGGCTCTAAACCGAGGGATCTGCATCTTTTTAAAACAGGGGTTCTGTTTATTGCCATCTTAATCTTCCTCCTAATTTAGATTAAACTCTTCTACGCTTCGGCGGACGACATCCGTTATGAGGAACGGGGGTTACGTCACGAATGCTAAGAACTTCAAGGCCTGTAGCCTGCAATGCTCTGATTGCTGCTTCTCTACCTGAACCAGGTCCCTTAACGAATACGTCAACGGTCTTAAGTCCATGAGGAAGAGCTGCCTTTGTAGCTGTCTCTGCAGCCATCTGTGCTGCATACGGAGTAGATTTGCTTGAACCTCTAAATCCCAGACCACCTGCACTTGCCCATGAAAGAGCATTACCTTCTGCATCTGTCAATGTTACGATTGTGTTATTGAAAGATGACTGGATATGTGCCTGTCCGTGTTCAACGTTTTTCTTGACACGTTTCTTTGTTACTTTCTTTGCAACTTTCTTTGCCATGTTAAACTAACCTACTTTCTCTAAATGTTATTATTTCTTCTTACCTGCAACTGTACGCTTCGGTCCCTTACGTGTTCTTGCATTGGTCTTAGTCTTCTGACCACGAACAGGAAGTCCTTTTCTATGACGGATTCCTCTGTAGCAACCGATTTCCTGTAATCTCTTGATGTTAAGAGCGGTCTCTCTTCTGAGATCACCTTCTACCATATACTCTTCATCAATAATTGCGTTTAACTTCTTCTCTTCGTCAGATGTTAAATCTCTGCAACGAGTGTCAGGATTAACTCCAGCCTTGTCAAGAATCTTTGGAGCTGTCGGTCTACCAATACCATATACATAGGTAAGACCAATTTCTACGCGCTTGTCTCGTGGTAAATCCACACCAGAAATACGAGCCATTTTTTGTTCCTCTCTTTCACTTATAACTTTGTGTTAACGTAGTGAATTACACATACGTATTGACTGGACCACCATTTGGTGATCAACCTGTTTCATCTCCTTTGGCATCTGGATGATCCAGGCCTTGTCCGGATAACCGGTATCAATCGTAGATGACTCGCCTTTCGTCTATGGACTTGCCGTCGAGTTATCTATCGAAATGCAATACTTATTTGACGGAATAAGTAATGCTTCAGCCGCTAAATACCAGGATTAGCCCTGACGCTGTTTGTGCTTCGGGTTTTCACAAATTACTCTGATCTTACCTTTGCGCTTGATGATTTTGCACTTTTCACAAATCGGTTTAACTGATGATCTTACTTTCATGTGAAAGCCTCCTTCCTTTCTTCTGCCATGAAGGCACTGCTTACTCTGCGGTTGCCAAACACCGCAGAAAATCATGCTAATGCTCCCTTTTCTTAAAATCAAGAGCATTCGCACGCGACGTATATTATATCACCTAAAGTGACTAATATCAATATGTTTTTATTTGTCTCTCCAAATAATTCTTCCCTTGGATAAATCGTAGGGAGACATCTCCAGAGTAACCTTGTCACCCGGAAGAATTCTAATGAAATTCATACGAAGCTTACCACTGATATGAGCAAGAACTTCGTGATCATTTTCGAGCTTTACTCTAAACATTGCGTTAGGGAGTTTCTCAACTACTGTTCCTTCAATTTCAATTACATCTGCTTTTGACATTAAATGTTCTCCTTATTCTTGTGTCAGGGTCAATATTTCGGGATCACCTTCGGTAATCAGTACTGTATTCTCATAATGCGCACTGGGAAGTCCGTCCTCTGCAACTACTGTCCAATCGTCATCAAGCCATTCCACATCGCATCTGCCCATGTTAATCATCGGCTCAATGGCTAATGTCATACCGGCTCTCAGTTTAACGCCCTTGGATGCCTGTCGGAAGTTAGGAATCTGTGGATCCTCATGTAAATGAGTTCCGATTCCGTGTCCTACAAGTTCTCTTACGATCCCGTAGCCGAACTGGCTTACATATGCATCAATGGCGTTGGAAATATCGTGGAGATGATATCCTTCTCTAGCAAATTTAATGCCTTCGAAGAATGCCTGCTTGGTTACATCCATCAGTTGCTGTACTTCATCGGAAATCTTGCCAACTGCATAAGTTCTTGCAGCATCTGAATGATAACCTTTGTAAATCAGTCCTGCGTCCAAACTTACAATGTCACCTTCCTGAAGGATTCTGTCCTTTCTGGGAATGCCATGCACAACTTCTTCATTAACCGATACACAAATCGATGCCGGATAACCATTATAATTAAGGAAATTGGGAATTCCGCCCTGCTCTCTGATTAACTTCTCACCAACCTTGTTGATCTCCATTGTGGAGATTCCCGGTCTGATGATTTTACCAAGTTCATTGTGAACCACTTCTAATCTCTTACAGGACTCCCTCATCAGTTCAATTTCTCTTGCGGATTTAATTGATACTGCCATTTTATTCACCTAACACCTTGATGATATCGTTAAATACATCCTTCATGTCCTGAACACCGTTAATCTCTACAAGAATATTTCTTTCCTTATAGAAATCAATTAAGGGCTGTGTCTGCTCATGATATACGGTAAGTCTCTTCTGAACTGTTTCGGGTGCATCATCTGCACGAAGTACTAACTCGTTACCGCAATTATCACAGATACCCTCTTTCTTGGGGGGAACATGTTCGATATGGTAAGTAGCTCCACAATTTAAGCAAGCTCTTCTACCACTCATACGCTTAACAATATTCTCATCGGGTACTTCTACATCAATTGCGAAGTCAATCTGCTCACCAAGTTTCTTAACTTCTGCTTCCAGAACCTCAGCCTGTGCGATTGTACGAGGAAAACCATCAAGTACATAGCCGTTCTTACAGTCATCCTTTGCTACTCTGTCAAGAAGAAGACGTACAGTAAGTTCATCGGGAACCAGCTTACCCTGATCCATGTAGCTCTTTGCTTCCATACCGAGTTCTGTTTTCTGACTTATATTACTTCTAAAAAGATCACCTGTAGATACATGAGGGATCTTATATTTTTCTGCGATCTGAATTGCCTGTGTACCTTTACCTGCTCCGGGAGCTCCAAGCATAATAATTTTCATAATATTGTCCTCCGAAAATAACCATAGACAAGGCCGGATACCCGACCTTGTCTTGATTATCGTTTAATTAGTCGTTTAAAAATCCTTTGTAATTACGAACCAGCATCATGGATTCAATCTGCTTTAATGTCTCAAGGATTACGCCAACAATAATGATCAAGCTAGTACCACCAAAGGATACACTAGCATTAAACAGACCATTAAATACCAACGGAATCAGCGCTACAATAATCAGACCAACTGCACCGATAAATACGATGTATCCAAGCATCTTGCTAAGATATTCGCTGGTAGGCTTAGCGGGTCTGATACCCGGAATAAATCCGCCCTGCTTCTTCATATTATCTGCAACCTCAATAGGATTGAAGGTAATTGATGTATAGAAGTAAGCGAAGAATACAACTAAAATAATGTAAATCAGCACACCCAG
>JAZLHG010000176.1:0-8356 GCA_045616705.1 Lachnospiraceae bacterium
ATCTTGTATCTGTGGGGACCCGCAGAATGTATGAGAAGCTTCATAAACATTTCGGTGATAAGATCATTCGTATTCCCAACGGCAGCTATGCCGATCCTGCAGAACGTCCCATCATAGACTTCGCAGCGAATAAAGAGAAGACCATTCTTACCGTAGGCAATCTTGGTACTTATGAGAAGGCCACCGACCTTCTGCTGACTGCTTTTGCGGACAGCGCTAAGAACCACGATTACATTCTTCGTCTGGTAGGTCCTGTTGCAGAACCTTTTAAGCCCTACATGGAAGAATTCCTGAACACCCACGAGGAACTACGCGAGCGGATTATTTTCACCGGACCTGTATATGACAAAAAGGCATTACTTGCAGAATACGAGAAGGCCAGATTCTTCACCCTGCCTTCACTTTCCGAAGGGTTCCCCATTGCTGTAGTAGAAGCCGCAAGGGAAGGCTGCTATTTAATTACCGGTGACATGGTCTATTCAAGTCCCGATGTGAATCATGACGGGCAGTTTGGAACCATTGTGAAGTCCGGTGACATGAAGGCTTTATCTCAGGCCTTCACGAAGCTGTGCACCACTTCTACAGATTATACCGATCTTGCAATAAAAGAAGCGGACCATGTAAGATCCGCTTTTGACTGGTGTTCTATTGTTCAGGAACTTGTGAATGCATTAAATTCCCTTCTCCCAGGAAGGAATGGTTAATTCCGCATTCTGACCGCGCTTCTCAATCTGATAGCTGCGGATTGCTTTCTTGATAAATACCGGGAAATAATCCATAACGAACTGTTTCACAGAAGAGATTCTCAGTAATTTCTTCTGTTCTTTTTCGGTGGGAATTGGCACATTGTTGTTGGATTTAATGGCAATGGCTTCCGCAAAGGTATCATACAGATTCACGGATGATACGCCATCCTTGCTGACGATACAGATCTTCTCTCCACTGTCCTTAAACTGCTTCCCTCTCTTATAATTCCATAAGAAGAAGTTATAATCCGCGCCAATAGGGAATCTGAGATCAAAGGGCGTATCTAAGAGCAGTTCTCTTCTGGCAAAGGCTGACTGGTGTGAGAAGGGCATTCTCTTCTCAATCTCCTGAAATCCCTTTCTAAACAGGTAATAATGACCGTATTCGCACTCTACCGCATCGCCGTAGACAATATCAATTCCTTCATAATCCCTTTGGGAAAATAACGAGCTTAAAGTATTCTCAGCATAGAAGCAGTCTCCTGCATTCATAAAGTTCACCCAGGTACCGGTAGCGGAAGAGACCGCCTTATTCATGGCATCATAGATTCCGTTATCTTTACCGGATACTACCTGTACAGAAATTCCTTTGTCCTTAAGAGCCTGTTCATACTCAGCAACAATCTCCATGGTTCCGTTGTTAGAACCACCATCCTGCACCAGATACTCGAAATCTGTGAAATCCTGTGCCAGAACAGATTTCAACGTCTTCAGCAAATCTTCTTTTTTCGGGTTATAGGTTACCGTCACAATGGTAACCAAAGGGGTATTATTCATATTCCGTTATTCTCTCTGATTAGATTCTACACTGTCCACAAGCAGATCGATGGTCTCGCGCATACGGTCCCAGGAGAATCGATATTCTGTTTCATCAATATAGGGTTGAAATGCCTCTGCCAGATTCTCGGTGAAGAATCTTCTGATGGCAAGCGCTAAGGACTTCGGATCCTTAGGCTCAACGATTAATCCGGTCTGATTGTGATCCACAACCTCCGGGAGTCCACCGACCCTGGTTACGATAACCGGCTTCTTAAATCCATATGCAATCTGCACGATACCGCTCTGGGTTGCAGATTCATAGGGCAGTACCACAAGGTCTGAAGCTGCAAAATACTTCTCCACTTCCTGGTCCGGCACATAACCGTCAACAATCTGAACCGCATCTTCAATTCCTGCATCGGCAATCTGCTTAAGATAAGTCTCCTTATCTCCATCGAAATCGCCTACCACCAATACTTTAAGGGGCAGATTCGTAAGGCCTTCCTCCTTTAGTATGGACACTGCATTCAGAAGATGCTTAAGACCCTTATATTCTCTGACAAATCCAAAGAACAGAAGCACTTTCTCTTCAGGAGCAAGATGTAACATCTCTCTGGCCTCTTCCTTCGTTACATTGTTGAAATTAAAGGCTGAATAGGTGGGGTGTACCTGAATCTTATAGTTGGCATCGGGGCGAATACTGAGAAGATCCTTGGCCTCAGTTCCCGAATGAAGAATAAATCCATCTCCCTTTTTCAGCACCATTTTAGTCAGCATGCGATCCATAGGGAACCTCTCATGAGGGAACACATTATGACAGATAAAAATTTTGGGAATCTTCTTAAGTTTGCTCATTAGCAGCAGATAGCAGGGGGCAAAGTAGGGATGCCACCACTCAATAATCACTGCATCAGGCTTACGTTTCTTAAGATTAGAAGACACCTTAAGAATGTTAAAGGGATTTGCGGTGTGAATTAAAAACTCCGCACCCTCCACTTTAAAGGTATCATTAGAAAAATCCTTTTGCTCACGTCTCAAAAGGATTTTCGGATATTGCATTTTATAGGATACCACCTGTGTATCATACCAGTCCTTAAGGGCTCTAAAGAGCAGTCCCGTATAGTGGGAGATTCCGCCTTTATAAGGATACACAGGTCCGATGATGATTAATTTCTTCTTATTCATGAATTCCTCATTATTTGTGATACTCGGTGGTATCGCCTTCCTTTTCCTCTTCATGGTAATCAAGGCGCCTTACACGATACTGAATATCCTCAAGAAGTTTACGGTTATTGGCAATAATATCTGCCTGCAGGCCCAGAATAAATGTAGTAAATCCAAGAAGCATCAACGTAGATGCAAAGATTAAGGACTGCACATGACCATTACCCTGGCCAATACACAGATAAATTAAGAAGCGAACGCCCAGAGCCAGTCCACCGATAAACGGGATCATACCAAGCACAGTGAAGAAAGTCAGCGGACGATACATTAGGAATGCTCTGATAATGGTAACCATGGATCTCTTCACATAGCCAAACATGCTGTGGAACAGACGGGATTTACGAAGTTCACCATTGGTACGAATAGGAACGGAGTCAATGGCAACGCTGGTTCTTCCTGCCTGAACAATGGTCTCCAGTGTATAGGTATAGTTATTCATAACATTCAAATGCATGGCAGCTTCTCTGCTGTATGCTCTGAATCCACTGGGAGCATCGGGAATATTGGTATTGGAAGCTTTACGAACAACGTAGCTTCCGAAATGCTGCAATTTCTTCTTCAGAGGAGAGAAATGCGCCGTATCATCAATGGGACGCTCACCGATTACAATATCGGACTTGCCTTCCAGAATGGGACGAACCAGTTTCTCAATATCTTCACCGCAGTACTGGTTGTCGGCATCGGTATTTACAATAATGTCTGCACCGTTTCTAAGACAGGCATCGATACCTGCCATAAATCCCTTGGCAAGACCTTTGTTACGGGTGAAGGATACCACGTAATTAACGCCCCAGTTCTTGGCAACTTCTACTGTATTATCACGACTTCCGTCATTAATAATCAGATATTCGATTTCATCAATGCCGTCAATGTGCTTGGGCAGATCATTAAGGGCAATTTCCAGTGTCTCTGCTTCATTCAGACACGGAATCTGGATAATCAGTTTCATATTATTCCTCTTCCTTTGTAATATATATAGGTCTTCTCTTAGTCTCTAAATAGGTCTTGGACAAATACTGTCCCAGGATTCCGATACAGAACAACTGGATACCGCCGATAAAAGTAATAATACATACCAGGGAAGGCCAGCCGTATGCAGAAGGATCGTTACCTGTAAGCTTACGAATAATAATAAAGATAATCAGCACAAACGAGAAAAACGTAAACAGAAATCCCATCATGCTGGCAAGACTTAAAGGTGCTGTAGAGAAAGCGGTAATCCCCTCTAAAGAGTAACGGAACAGCTTCCAGAAGGACCACTTGGTCTCCCCTGCCACACGCTCAACATTCTCATAAGCGAACCATTTGGTCTTAAATCCAACCCATCCATAAATCCCTTTGGTGAATCGGTTATATTCTCCCATCTCCACAATGGCATTTACCATGGGTCTGGTCATAATACGATAGTCTCTTGCACCGTCCACGACCTCAGTCTTGGACATCTTATTCATCATTTTATAGAAGCATCTTGCGAAGAATGATCTGATGGGAGGTTCTCCCTTTCTGGTAACTCTTCTGGTTGCTGCGGAATCATATCCTTCTTCCACAATGGCGGCATACATATCCGGAAGGAGTGAAGGAGGATCCTGCAGATCTGCATCCATCAGCACCACATAATCGCCTTTCGCCTTGCTAAGTCCTGCATAAATGCCTGCTTCCTTACCGAAATTTCTGGAGAAGGATACGTAATGCACACGTTCATCCTTCTTCCGTAGTTCCTTTACCACATCTAAGGTGTGATCGGAAGAACCATCATCCACAAAGAGCAGTTCAAATTCCACATCCGGGAACCTCTCATTAAATGTAGCAATACACTTAAGCATCTCCTCATAGAAAAAGGGGATTGCTTCTTCCTCGTTATAGCAAGGTACTATTGCTGTCAGTAATTTCATATCCATCATCCTTATCCTGTCTGTTATGCCTTCACGCGAAGAAGGTCATATACACATCCGGCTTCTCCGGACAACCATACCTTCAGTTTCTGCTGCGGATGGGGTGCACTGTCCTGCTCATGTCCTTCCAAGTCGGTAATCTTAAGAACCTCAGCACTGACATTGCTGCCGTCAGGCTTCATGATCTCAATCACATCCCCTACACAGAACTTGTTGCGCTGTTCAATGTATACCGCACCGTCTTCTGTGCCCTCAATGATACCAAGGTAGGTGTATTCTTTAATATAGGTATTACTGTCGTAAATCTGGGTCTCTTCGTTGGGCTTACCGAAATAGAAACCGGTAGTAAACTGTCTGTAGGTACACTTGGAAATCTCTTCCTTGTACCAGTCCATATTGGCTCGGTAGGTCTCTTCCGAAGTATAATAATCATCAATCGCCTTACGATAGGTTCTTGCAACGGTTGCAACGTAAAGCGCGGTCTTCATGCGTCCCTCAATCTTCAGACTGTCAATTCCTGCGTCAACTAACTCCGGTATATATTCAATCATGCACAGGTCCTTGGAATTGAAGATGTAGGTACCTCTCTCGTTCTCATAGACCGGCAGATACTCACCGGGACGCTTCTCTTCCATAACCGCATACTTCCAGCGGCAAGGGTGAGTGCAGGCTCCCTGATTGGCATCTCTTCCGGCAAGGAAGCTGGATAGTAAGCATCTTCCTGAATAGGAGATACACATTGCTCCGTGAATAAAGCTCTCAATCTCCATCTCATCAGGAATATGTTCCCTGATTTCTCTAATCTCCGTAAGAGATAATTCTCTGGCACTGACAACACGCTTTGCGCCCATCTTCCACCAGAAATTGTAAGTCATATAATTGGTATTATTCGCCTGGGTACTGATATGAATCTCAATCTCCGGACATACTTCCTTCGCAATAGTGAACATACCGGGATCTGAAATAATCAGCGCATCCGGACCAATCTCCTTAAGCTCCGCAAAATAAGCTCTTGCCCCATCAAGATCCGCATTATGCGCCAGGATATTGGCAGTCACATATACCTTAACCCCATGCACGTGGGCAAAGGCAATCCCTTCCCGCATATCATCCTGTGTGAAATTCTTGGCTTTGGCGCGAAGTCCGAAAGCTTCACCGCCAATATATACCGCATCCGCTCCAAATACCACTGCAGTCTTCAACACTTCCAAATTGCTGGCAGGAATTAAGAGCTCCGGCTTATTACCCGTTCTCATACTGTTATTGTCCTATCACTATTATTCTGATCGCCTGAATTCGTCATCTGAATCCGATCGTCTGAATCTAATTCTTCTTCACACTGACTGTCATACCATCTGCGATGGCCAGCACACTGGTCACTAGGTCCTCTTCATGAGTCAGTGTATATAAATAATCCCGCATTCTGGAATGAATGGTTCTATTCCTTCTGGTAACCGCAAACCGAGATTCGTAAATATCTCCATCCTGCAGTACATTATCCGATATCAGCACGCTTCCTTCATGCATCATTCTCTTTACATCGGGATAGAAGTTTAAATACTGACCCTTGGCCGCATCCATGAAGATCAAGTCAAACTGCTGTCCTTCATCTGCCAGTTCCTTAAGAAGGTCCGTAGCATCTCCCTTTAGGAAAGTAATGCGCTCACCATATCCGGACCTTGCAAAGGTATCCTCTGCAATGGGGAAACGTTTCTCATACTTCTCTATCGTGGTAATCTCACAATCTTCAGGACCGTATTCTGCCATTAACACTGTGGAGAAGCCAATGGCTGTACCAACCTCCAGAATCCTCTTGGGCTTATGCATCGCAAGAAGCAGTTTCAACAGATTCTGGGTCTGACGCCTGATAATCGGTACATAAGTACTTATGGCGTACTCTTCTAACTCATTTAGAAAGTCTGTATTCCCTGTATCCAGAGAATCGATATATTCCGCACATCTATCTTCCTGTATCACTATTCTTCCTCTGTTCCCTGATTGGGCTTACTCTCATCCTCAGCCAAGAGAATGTCCAGCATCTGCTCAGCAGTCATGGAAGTATTCAGGGTAAAAATACCGGGATGAATATCACCATCAGTCATAGCAAGCATCTTCTGCACACGGAACAACTTGGCATCTCTGATAAGACCCTTCTCTTCCAACATCTCCGCAACCTCACCGGTTCCGTCACTCTTAGATACAGTGATCTGGATGTCTCTTCCGGGCTCTGCGCTCATCGGTTCCTCTGTGAAAATACGGAAACCAAATTCATAAGCTTTGCCACCCAGTCTGGTCAGCACAATCGCCAGAACAACCAGAACAACCGCTCTGATTACTGTTCCCAAAAAGGAATAAGCAAACTGCCTTCCCTTCATATTGTCCTCCTTACAGTTCCAGCTCCGAAGCCATCATGGCTCTCAGTTTCTGAAACATTCTGCAATAATCTGTCTCTGCCTGCATAAAATCCCGCACTCTTGGCTCATTCATCAGCCACTCGAATTCATCATTGAGACGGTCTTCCTCTTCACCGTTCTCAACTTCCTGCATACGGGAAGTAATCTCTCTGATTCTCAGAACCTGTCCCTTCAGTTCAGGATATTTGCTGAGATTCTCTTTCTGCACAATATAGTTACTGTAAGCATCAAGCTGCATCAGTGCATCTACAATCTGTTTCATTCGTCTACTTCCATAATTACCGGAAGGATCATGGGCTTACGTTTCATCTTCTGCCATACATAGCCGCTTACAGCATCCTTCATGGTATTCTTCATCTTACCCCAGTCCGATACATTGTTGTCATAGAGTCTGTAGAACGCATCCTCCACAACACTGCGAATTTCTTCCATTACTTCATCGGATTCCTTCACATAGACAAAGCCTCTGGTAATGATTTCGGGGCCTGCAAGCAGCTCCCCTGTTCCTGCCATCAAGGTAAGCAGAATCAGAATCATACCATCCTGTGATAGAATCTGACGATCACGAAGAACCACATTACCCACATCGCCAACGCCAAGACCGTCTACGAATACCGCGCCGGTCTTCACCTTGTCCACAACTTCACAACGCTCATCATTTAAGCTCAGCACATCGCCTGATGAGAGAATCATAATATTCTCCTTGGGAATACCAAGCATCTGGGCAATTCCGGCCTGCGCCTTTAAATGTCTGAACTCACCGTGAACAGGAATGGCATATTTCGGCTTGGTCAGGGTATAGATTAACTTAATCTCTTCCTGACAGGCATGACCGGATACATGGGCATCCTGGAAAATAACATCCGCACCCTTCTGGCACAATTCGTTAATCACCTTGCTTACTGCCTTCTCATTACCGGGAATTGCTTTGGATGAGAAAATAACCAAATCGCCGGGCTTGATGGATACCTTCTTATGGATGTTGGAAGCAATACGGGACATAGCCGCCATACTCTCACCCTGGGATCCGGTGGTAATAATAACCGTCTTCTCGTCCGGATAGTTATTCAGTTCTTCTATACCAATCAATGTATTCTCGGGAATACTGATATAACCAAGTTCGGAAGCGGTATGGATAATGTTCACCATACTTCTTCCCTCCACTACAACCTTACGACCGTACTTGCAGGCCGAGTCAATAATCTGCTGCACGCGGTCTACATTGGATGCAAAGGTCGCAATCAGAATTCTGCAGTTCTGATGATCCGCAAAAATAGAATCAAAAGTACCGCCAACCGTGCTCTCGGAGCTTACAACTCCC
>JAZLHG010000177.1:0-1932 GCA_045616705.1 Lachnospiraceae bacterium
GCAATATCATAATAAGGATTCATGTACAGTTCATCCTCCGTCATGGCACCCTTGGGATCAATAAAGCGTATCAGTGAGGTGTCATGGGAATAGAGAATATTGCTGAAACATAAATCACCATGTCCTACCACCAGTACCGGCACAAAAGACTTACCGGCCATCAGCTTGTTGTAGAGCATCAGATATCGTTCAAAAATCTCATCGATTCCGCTATATACCGTACCTGCAGCAATCAGAGATGCGATGCGCTGGTAGCTATCGCACTGCTTCAGCTGATTGATTCGTTCATTTACTTTATTCACATAGAGATCTGCAGCATTATTAAGATACTCTTCTATACTTACTTCCTTCTCTTCTCTGGTGGAGATGAAGCGGAAAATCAGATCGCAGACTCTTCGAAACTCCTCTTCGGAAATCGCACCATGAACGTACCGAATGGCCAAATCCGTCATGTGATAACGCTCCATGGAATAAGAGGCTTCACTTTCTGTCTCCTGATACTGATAAGGAAGTACAAACCATCTGCGCATCTTATCAGGTAGCAGATAATAGAATCTGTATTCCTTCTGTATCTTCTCTTTATTGGAGGAGGATTTTACAACTGTATATTCATCGCCGGACAGCTGATTGAAGTATCTTGCATCAAATCCACCGGTAATAAAAGCTCTGAAGCTATTAGGATCCGAAAGATTTAGAAATGCATCTGTCTCAATGGTAAGTGCGTCCGGATGATCCGCAGCAGACTCACCCTCAAGATACGCCTGATAAGTAGGATAAATCATACCCGCAATCTGCTGATCCTGCACAACCTGATAGCAGTCGTGGGCATAACAGGCCTTCTCAAGAAGAACCGCAAACGCTTCCTCATTGGCAATTGCCATATGAGAATACAACAGGAAAATAGACTCTCCGTCATATTCCTTACTGTTCAGTTCTGTTACAAATCCGCCACAGGCAGCCATACTCTTAACGGTTCTACCGGTTCTGTCCTTAAGAGACACTCTCTTGTAAATAGTCTCGCCGAAACTCTTATTGCCGGTAATGGCACTGATCTTACGATCCGGAATTCTGTTGTCATCATATAAAACTATGGTTTTCTTCATCATTTGCCTTCTTATGAAATCCTATTTATCTTACACCGGTTCTTTTCTTCGCACCTAACATTCTAATCAGACAGAATATAACGGCAATGGCTGTCATTCCTCCATACCAGAACAGATAACTTCTCATGAGACTTGACTGGCCGGACGAGATGATTGCTCCGATGTATGCGGAGAAATCCATTCCGCTCTCCCCCTTTATCCAGGCAAAAATATACAGGAAGCCGCATTCTAAAAGCCATGCTCCGAAGGACAGAATGACAAGTAGTGCATATCTGCCATCTAAAAGTCTCTTCACGTAATCATATTCTGTTCTGATTCGCTCAATCACCCTAAGTCCTGTCATGGCGCGTCTTGAGGAGCGGTTGGTAATCAGATATCTGTTCAGATATCGATAACTGGGATAACAGAAAATATATACAAATACCGCGACTGCCACAAATACAGTAAGAAGTAATGTAGAATTTGTAACCACACCACCGGTTAGCAGTTCGTAAGGTAGCAGAATCAATACCAGTGCTACCGTATCAAAAAATCGATCAAGAAGCACGGACAACACACCGATTCGTACGCTCTTTGTGACCTTGGAGAAGATGAACAAGCGGAAAAATTCGCCTAATTTAAAAGGCACAATCAGATTCACCAGCGTGGTCAGAAAATAATAAAACGCAAACCGCCAAAGAGGAATCTTCTCATCGATTACAATAAGATAGAGTCTGGTCATTTTGGCCACATGAACCGCTGCGTACAGTATGACAATGAACAACGCCACAAAAATATAATCCGGGCTTAAGGATATTGAGAAGTTCATGCGATTACATCTGCTCCATAT
>JAZLHG010000178.1:0-1663 GCA_045616705.1 Lachnospiraceae bacterium
GGAGAATCATTTGAAATATGACGGTCTTGAGGAGGCTGAGAGACAGTTGATTCTGAAGGCAGCGGAGCGTGCCAAGAGGGATATGTCCGTTAAAGATGAGACGGATATGATTGTATCTACCGAAAAGGGACAGACTGTAATGCATATCACTCGCAATGAACTGGCTAAGATTATCGGACCGGGTCTGACTCATCTTGCTGAGCCAATCAATCGCGTTCTGAAGGATGCAGGTGTTGGAATTGAGGGCATTAACTCTGTGATTCTGGTAGGTGGTTCCAGTAAGATGCCGCTTGTTCAGCAGTACTTGAAATTCCTGCTTCCCAAGGCGAAATTCCAGGTGATGAATCCGGATCAGGTAATTGCAATCGGTGCCGGAATTTTCGCCGGTATTATGAGTCGCGAAACGGAGATTAAGGACATGATTCTGACAGATATCTGTCCGTTCTCTCTGGGTACCGCAATCATCAACCACAGTAATCCCAACAGTTTATATATGTCTACGATTATTCCCCGTAATACAGCGCTGCCGGTATCTAAGAGCCATACCTATGTGCCGGTTAGTGATGTGACTCCGGCAATTGAATTTGGTGTATATCAGGGCGAAGAGTTATATGCTGAAGAGAATACCAAGCTTGGCAATCTGCGGATTGAAGTTCCTGTTGGAATAGGTGCCAACCGTGTGGTAGAAGCCACTTATACTTACGATATTAACGGCCTTCTTCATGTGAAGCTGGTTGCCTTAGGAAGTGGTGTAGTAAGAGAAGCGACCTTCTATCATGGCGAAGCCACCACCGACCGGGAACTGGTAAAACGTGCTAAGTCCATTGCAGACATGACTGTGGCTGCAGCGGAGAATGAAGAGAATATGCTGGTACTTGAGCGTGCTAAGGCCCTCTATGTTCAGATTGAGAATGAGATTAAGGCGGAACTGCAGCAAAGAATTTCCGCATTTGAGGCTGTTCTTACTTCCGGCAGTGTGGTAGATATCGCAAAAGCAAGAAGAAATTTCAAGAAATTCTTAGACCAGATCGAAGAACGCTTCGTAGTTGTTGAGGTGCAGGATCAGAGCGTAGAAGATTTCCTTTCGTTCTTAGATGATATGGATAAGGAAGAGGAAGATGAGGATAACATCAGCTTTTCAGATATTGAGAATAAGTTCTACATGTGATGAGAGTGCGATTAAACATGCTTATGCGCAGCTAAGCAAGTCTATGCATCCGGAAGAAGATCCGGAAGGCTGGAGTAGACTATTCGAGGCTTATCAGACTGCCATGGAGTATGCCAAGCATTCGGATGGCAAGAAGGCGACCGATAAGCCAATGGACGAAGCCATCCGGAAGGCTTTCGAACAAACCATACCGGAGACTAAGGTTAAGAAAAAGAATCAATCTGCAACGGTTGATTCGGGAGCCGAGCTTACCGATGATTTGAAATCTCTGTTTCAGGAGATGGATGAGGCAGAGGAAGGCAACCGGGAACTGATTGAGCAAATGAAGGAGCATATCAGAACGTTACTTGGCGTAACGGATGCGGACTATGTGAAGAAGCCCAGTAAGGCAGTAAGCATTTATTCCTTCATGCGGTTGCAATCGGTTCGGAAACTATTGGCATTGGTGGATCAGGTTGGATTCGAATATCTTCCCGAGAACATGGATGAGAGTAT
>JAZLHG010000179.1:0-2477 GCA_045616705.1 Lachnospiraceae bacterium
CGTTGTTGATCTCGCATACAGTTGTAGGTGCACTCATGGAAATCTCATCCAGCTTATCCTGACCGTATACAACCATACCGCGCTTTACGCCAAGACTGATTAATACATCAGCCAAAGGCTCAACCAGATACTCATCGTACACACCAAGAAGCTGCATGGAAGGTTTGCCGGGGTTGGTTAAGGGTCCTAAAATATTAAATACGGTACGGAAGCCTAACTCTCTTCTGATTGCGCCTACATATTTGATAGAGGTGTGATATTTCTGTGCGAAGAAGAAGCACATACCTGCCTCATTTAAGAGTTCCACACACTTCTCAGGGCTCTGATCGATATTTACACCAAGAGCCTCTAAGCAGTCTGCTGTTCCACACTTAGAAGATGCTGCACGATTACCATGCTTGGCAACCTTCATGCCTGCTGCTGCAGCAACAAAGGCGGAAGTTGTGGAAATATTGAAGCTCTGGGCATTATCTCCACCGGTTCCTACGATTTCAAATACTTCCATGCCGGTCTCAACAGTAGTTGCATGCTCTCTCATCGCTGTTGCACAGCCTGCGATTTCATCTGTGGTCTCTGCCTTGGCACTCTTAGTGGATAATGCTGCAAGGAATGCGGAATTCTGGGTGGGTGTGGTCTCACCGCTCATAATCTCATTCATTACTGTATAGGCCTCATCATAAGTAAGGTCCTGCTTGTTTACGATTTTGACAATTGCTTCTTTGATCATTTCTATGCCTCCTCAATAAAGTTCTTTAACCTCTGTCTGCCATTCGGTGTCATAATGGATTCCGGATGAAACTGCATCCCGTATACCGGGTAATCTCTATGCTGAACCGCCATGATCTCGTCATCGTCGGTTGTTGCCGTAACAATCAGGCAATCAGGTATGGTGTTCTCATCTGCCGCAAGGGAATGATAACGAGCCACCAGCGCCTGCTTCGGAATATCTCGGAACATGGGACAATTCTCACTGAAGCTTACCAACGACTGTTTACCATGCATGAGCTGCTTCGCATAGGTAACGGTTGCTCCGTATGCCGCACAAATTGCTTGATGTCCCAGACACACTCCAAGGATGGGAATCTTACTGCCTAACTGCTTCACCACATCCATAATCACACCTGCATCTTCCGGTCTTCCCGGACCGGGGGATAGAATAATACGGTCCGGATGAAGTGCCTCGATTTCTTCCACTGTCATCACATCATTTCGAATAACCCTGATATTGGGCTCGATTTCACCGATGAGCTGCACCAGGTTGTATGAGAAACTATCATAATTATCAATTAGCAGAACCATTATTCCACCTCCTGTGATAACTGAAGGGCTCTCAGAGAAGCCTTTGCTTTATTTAAGCACTCTTCGAACTCCTTCTCCGGTACGGAATCCGCCACGATTCCGGCACCACTTCTGACAAACACCTTGCCATTCTTCTTATAGCAGATTCGAATAGCAATACAAGTATCCATATTGCCGGTGAAATCCATGTAGCCGATTGCGCCGCCGTAGATTCCACGCTTGTTATTTTCCAGCTCACCGATGAGCTGGCATGCTCGAATCTTGGGAGCACCGGATAAGGTTCCTGCGGGAAGAACCGCTTCCAATGCGTCCAGCGCATCATGTTCCTCACGAATCAGACCGCGAACGGTGGAACCGATATGCATCACGTGGGAGAATCGCTCAATGACATGCAGTTTCTCCACCTCAACGGTTCCGAACTTACTGATTCTTCCCAGGTCATTACGACCAAGGTCTACTAACATATTGTGCTCTGCCAGTTCCTTCTCATCCGCAAGCAGCTCCTTCTCCAGGGCCAGATCCTCTTCCACTGTCTTACCTCTGGGTCTTGTTCCCGCAAGAGGGAAGGTATGTAACACGCCGTTCTCAAGTTTCACCAGTGTCTCGGGAGATGCGCCTGCAACCTCCACATCCGTTCCGGCAAAGTAGAACATATAGGGTGAAGGATTGATGGTTCTAAGCATGCGATAGGTATTTAACAGGCTTCCTTCGAAGGGAGCACTCAGGCGGTTTGATAACACAATCTGGAAAATATCACCTTCGTGGATGTGCTTCTTGGCCTTCTCCACCATCTGGCAGAAACGTTCCTTATCAAATAACGGGGTGACTTCTCCCAGAAGTCTGCCTTCTTCCTCCTGCTTCTTACTTCCGTTCTTCAGAAGTTCCACCATCATCTTCAGTTCCATTACCGCTTTGTTATATTCTACGGTAAGGTCTGTCAGTCGCATATTGGCAATGAGGATGATTTTCTGCTTCAGATTATCAAAGGCGATTACCTTATCAAACAGCATCAGGTCCACATCCTTGAAATCTTCCGTATCCTCCACATCGCGACGGACAGTGGGCTCGCTGTAACATAAGTAGTCATAGGAGAAATAACCTACAAGGCCACCGGTAAAGGACGGCAGATAATCAAATCGAGGACTCTTATAGTCTGCCATAATCTGTCTTAAATACTC
>JAZLHG010000180.1:0-2693 GCA_045616705.1 Lachnospiraceae bacterium
AGAAGTCTATAAGAATGTAAATATGCTTTCGGGAGGAGAGCGTGTCAGACTGGCCCTTGCCAAGATTTTTCAAGCTCGTCCCAACGTACTGGTGCTGGATGAGCCGACTAACCATATGGACATGCTTGGCAAAGAAGCCCTTGAGAGTATGCTGAAGTCATATGAGGGTACGGTTATTTTCGTCTCTCATGACAGATACTTTATCAATCAGGTATCAAAGGAAGTATTGGAGATTCTGCCTCACGAAGCGAAACTTTATCCCTTTGGTTATGAGGATTATCTGGAAAAGACCGGAAGAAATGGATTCAGCAGTGATGTAACCGGGAATATGGCGCCTAAGAGTGCAACTGCAGGTAAGTTGAATTTCACTGACCGAAACGCAGACACCACAACGGCAGAACCTGCCACCAAAGCACAGCTATCCTACCAGGCCGGTAAAGAACTGGCAAGACTCCAGAAGAAGATGACGAAGGTGGAAGAGGAACTGGAGAAGACAGAAGAGAAGATTCAGAATCTGAAGGATGAATTGTTGAATCCGGCTCATGCCAGCAACTATGTGAAATTAAAAGAACTGCAGGATGCCATTGATGCAGGAGATGAAGAAATTCTAAACCTAATGGAAGAATATGAGCGCCTTGATCAGGAGATTCAGGCCCTGCAGTCGTGTTAGGAGAAGTAATGAAGGATCGTTTAACTGCTTCCGACATTCGTAAGATGGAGGAAGAAATCGAATACAGAAAAGTAACGCTTAGGCCCGAACTGCTGGAACATGTTAAGGTTGCCCGTGCACAGGGTGATTTGTCTGAGAATTTTGAGTATAAAGCAGCCAAGCAGGAGAAGAATCGTAACGAGAGCCGAATTCGGTATCTTGAGAGAATGGTTCGTACCGCCGTTGTGATCGATGACAGTTCTCACGATGATGAGGTTGGTATCAATAACACCATTACAGTGGAGTTCTGTGACGACCATTCCACGGCGCAGTACAAAATCGTCACAACAGTTCGTGCCAACTCTCTAAAAGGTCTGATTTCTATTGAGTCTCCTTTGGGAGCAGCACTAATGAAGCACAAGGTGGGGGATGTGGTTCATGTTACTGTTAACGATACAATTTCTTATGATGTAGTGATCAAGGAGATTGATAAGTCTTCGGACGATGCAGAGGACGCAATCAGGCAGTTCTAATGCAGATGGGAGTATACAATGTGGTTTATCATTCTGGGGGCAACCCTTGTGGCCACCATTCTGGGGTTTTTATATTTAGTAAATCGAATCGGTAGATTTCATTTTGTCGGTAAACTGGCAGGTACCGGAAGCAGGAGAAAGATTCTAATCAGTATTCTACTGCTCCTAATCCCGGTGGTTCTTCTATGCCTAACCATGGGAACCATGAATATGATGATCGTCATTCTGTTTCTGACAATTTTCTGGTTGATTAGCGATTTACTGGTCATGATTCTACGGAAGCTGTCAGTGAATACGGACAAGCTTCCTTTTTATTTATCCGGGACCCTTGCCGTTGTGCTTACTGTGATATATCTGGGATACGGCATGTACACAGCATATCATGTGATCGAGACGGATTATCAGGTCAGCAGTAAGAAGACAGAGGCACCTCTTCGCATAGGACTCTTTGCAGATTCCCACGTGGGGACGACTTTCCGCGGAGCGGATCTTGAGAAGTACCTTAAGCAGATGATGGAGGCAAATCCTGATCTGATTGTAATCTCCGGAGATTTTGTTGATGATGCAACTTCCTATGAAGATATGATGGATGCCTGTAAGGCACTGTCCACAGTTCATCCAAGGCTGGGAATCTACTATGTGTTCGGTAACCATGATAAAGGCTATTACGCATCCCGCAGAGGCTACGATGCAGAGGCATTGCGAGCAGCCCTTACGGAAAATAACGTAACTGTGCTTGAAGACGACAGCATTCAGGTTACAGACGGCTATACTTTGATCGGACGTGTGGATGCCGGAGAGACCAGGATGCCCATTCAGGAACTGATGAAGGATATTCCCGATTCGGAATATACCATTGTTCTGAATCATCAGCCCAACGATTATGAGAATGAAGCGGAAGCCGGAGTGAATCTGGTATTGTCCGGTCATACCCATGGCGGGCAGTTGATTCCTATTACGGATGTGGGTTTATGGATTGGGGCCAATGATGCGATTTATGGCCATAAGCAAATGGGTGATACAGATTTCATTGTAACCAGTGGCATATCCGACTGGGAGATTCTGTTCAAAACAGGGTGTTACGCGGAATATGTGATGGTGGATGTGATTCCGGAATAGTGAATCGTAGGCTAAACTTTGATTATTAGAAATCTGATTTATAGGTTGAAGGAGTTCTTATGAATAAATACAGAAAAATCCTGCTAAATATCATAAAGAAAACAGAGGCGATGCTGGCACTTGCAGCAATCCTTGGTACAGGTAATGCAGTAAATGTACTAGCATACCCCACCGGTATAGATGGGGTTCAGCCTGCAGCTTATTCTGTATCTGTTCAGCCTTCAGCAGCAGAAGAAGAACTACCTGAGACTAAACTGCATAAGGAGGCCCCTACTAAAGAAGACTCCACTAAAGAAGACTCTACTAAAAAAGACTCCACTAAGGGGGACTCAGATCAATCGGATTCTACCAAGACAGACTCTGACAAGACAGACTCTGATAAGACAGACCAG
>JAZLHG010000181.1:0-3113 GCA_045616705.1 Lachnospiraceae bacterium
CATGAATTTCAGTAAGGAATTAGAGAAGCGAACAGAGCACGTGGAAGAAGTGCTTAAGAACTACGGCAGTATGCCGCAGAATATGAATCAGCAGATTGTAATGGATGCGATGGAATACTGCCTGTTTGCAGGCGGTAAGAGACTGCGTCCCGTTATGATGTATGAGACTTACCGGATGTTTGGCGGTAAGGGCAAGGTAATCGAGCCGTTTATGGCTGCAATAGAGATGATTCATACCTATTCTCTGATTCATGACGACCTTCCGGCAATGGATAATGATGAATACAGACGTGGTCGTAAGACTGCGCATATTGTATATGGTGAAGACATGGCGATTCTTGCCGGTGATGCACTCTTAAACTATGCGTTTGAAACTGCATTTAAGGGCTTTCATCTGTGTAGCAGGGAAGAAATGGACAGAGTTGCCAAGGCCGGTTCCATTCTGTCAGGTAAGGCCGGAATCTATGGAATGGTTGGCGGACAGACCTTCGATGTGGCCGCTGAAGATCAGAATCTGCCCCTAAATATGGAGCAACTGTTCTTTATTTTCAAACTGAAGACGGCAGCGCTTATTGAAGCATCCATGATGGTAGGTGCAGTTCTTGCAGGTGCAACGGAAGATGAGGTTGCTACAATCGAGAAGGTTGCTGAGAATATCGGAATTGCGTTCCAGATTCAGGACGATGTATTGGATGTCATCAGCACCCAGGAAGTGTTAGGTAAGCCCATCGGTTCCGATGAGAAGAATAACAAGACCACCTACGTTACGCTGGTCGGTGTGGAGCAGGCACGTAAGGATGTACAGATGTATTCCGATCAGGCAGTTAACGAGATGAAGAAACTGCCTTATGAGAGCGAATTTCTAATGGAATTAATTCAGTATCTTACAAACAGGCTGAAATAAGGACAATTATGATACTTGATAGAATCAATAACCCCAATGATATTTATAATATAGATAAGTCGGATTATCCCATACTTGCGGAAGAAATTCGTAATTTCTTAGTGGATTCCATCAGCAAGACCGGTGGTCACTTAGGATCCAATCTGGGTGCGGTGGAACTGACTATGGCATTGCATCTTAGCATGCATTTTCCGGAGGATAAGGTGGTATGGGATGTAGGACATCAGTCTTATACCCATAAGCTGCTTACAGGCAGACGTGACGGATTTCAGGAACTTCGTAAGTACGGCGGTATGAGCGGATTCCCGAAGAGAAAAGAGTCTCCTTGCGATTCCTTTGATACCGGACATAGTTCCACTTCCGTATCTGCAGGACTGGGACTTGTTAAGGCCACAGACATTAAGGGAGAGGATTTCGGTGTATTTGCAGTAATCGGTGATGGTGCTTTAACCGGTGGTATGGCTTATGAGGCGCTGAATAATGCTTCCAGACTGAAGAGTAATTACGTTATCGTACTAAATGATAACAACATGTCCATTGCGGAGAATGTTGGCGGTGTATCCAAGTACCTGGGCAGAATTCGTACAGCCGAGCCTTACAGAGACTTTAAGGTGAATATGGAGAATACCCTGAACCGATTCCCCAGAGGTGAAGCAGTTGTGGATACGCTTAAGAAATATAAGAGCGGCTTCAAACAGCTGGTGGTTCCGGGCATGGTCTTTGAGGATATGGGAATTACCTATCTTGGACCGGTGGATGGTCATGATATTGGTGCCATGACCCAGATATTTAGAGAAGCTCGTAAAATTCCCAAGTGTGTACTGGTACATGTGAAGACTGTGAAGGGTAAGGGCTATCTTCCGGCAGAGAGACATCCTGCAAGATTTCATGGTGCGGAGCCTTTTGACATTGAGACAGGTCTTCCTTCCACCAATCGAATCAAAGCCAATTATACGGATGTATTCTCAACGGTTATGTGTAAGCTGGGAGACCGTAATAAAGATGTAGTAGCAATTACCGCAGCCATGCCTGACGGAACAGGCCTTAAGCGGTTCGGTAACAGATTCCCGGAGCGATTCTTCGATGTGGGAATTGCAGAGGAACACGCCGTTACTTTTGCTGCCGGACTGGCAGCAGGCGGATTAAGACCGATTGTTGCGGTTTATTCTTCTTTCTTGCAGCGTGCCTACGATCAGATTCTGCATGACGTATGCATTCAGAATCTTCCGGTTATTTTCGCAGTGGATCGAGCAGGACTTGTAGGAAGTGACGGAGAGACCCATCAGGGCTTATTTGATATTTCATTCCTATCCTCTATCCCGAATATGACGGTGATGGCGCCTAAGAATAAGTGGGAATTATCAGATATGCTGAAGTTTGCACTGACTCTGAATTCCCCGGTTGCAATCAGATATCCCAGAGGACTTGCTTATGATGGTCTGCAGGTATACAGGCAGTCTATGGTATATGGCAAAGCGGAAGTCATCTATGAGGAAGAAGACATTGCACTGCTTGCTATCGGAAGCATGGTGAAGACTGCGGAAGAAGTGAGAGAGCAATTGAAGCAGAGAGGCTATTCCTGTTCCCTTGTGAATGCCAGATTTGCCAAGCCTATTGATGAGGATACGGTGGATGAACTCTGTGGACGTCATAAACTGATTGTTACCATGGAAGAGAACGTGAAGAGTGGTGGATTCGGAG
Source organism: Lachnospiraceae bacterium (assembly GCA_045616705.1). GTDB lineage: Bacteria > Bacillota > Clostridia > Lachnospirales > Lachnospiraceae > UBA2868. The sequence continues at coordinate 2,606 of JAZLHG010000181.1, forward strand.
AGAGAGTCCTTGACCATATTACTTTCCGCGGGCATGGCACGCGGGTTCTGAACATTGCACTGCCGGATGACTATATTGAGCATGGTAATGTGGAACTTCTGAAGAAGGAGACCGGAATTGATGCAGACAGCGTTGTAAAGCGTGTGATTGCGGAGTATGCCGGCATGCCTCATATGAACAGATGAATTAGGAATAATTATGAAAGAACGTTTGGATGTCATTCTTGTAAATAAAGGATATGCTACCAGCAGGGAGAAAGCCAAGGCCATCATTATGTCCGGTAATGTGTTCGTGAAGGGACAGCGAGAGGACAAAGCCGGAGCGATGTTTGAGAGTGAAGGCATTGATCTGATGGTGAAGGAGAACCCTCTTAAATATGTGAGCAGGGGCGGTTTGAAGCTTGAGAAGGCGATGCAGGAATTCCCCATCGATTTAAATGGGACAATTTGCATGGATATCGGCGCTTCCACAGGTGGATTTACGGATTGCATGCTGCAGAATGGTGCAG
>JAZLHG010000182.1:0-5945 GCA_045616705.1 Lachnospiraceae bacterium
ATAACCAGAGTATTCTGCATGCTAAAATACAGGTCCGGTTTCAGGCCTGCTATCAATTTCCTGCCATTTAGCAAATCAAATTTCAAACGGTGCAGCCATCCTCTCTTGACCTCAGAGAGAATACGAACCTGAATTCGGTCCGTCTCCTCAATATAATGGTCAGACAGAAGGAAGATCCACTCATTCTCGGTGTCATGTTCCTTAATGTACTGATAGAAGTCCTTCAGGATAGACAAGGCACCGGTTTTGCTGGCTGCAATATCGTTCACAACAATTCTCATGATTAATCCTTCAGCCAAACGGTTTTATTCACAATCTCCGTATAGCTCTGAATCAGCTTAATAACCTTAACAGATACGTTGGTATCCTGATAATCCGGAGATTCCACTACGGGCTCGTTGTTCTCATACATGGCAACTGCCAGTTCTGTAGCCTGCTCCACATCCTTGCCCTTAATGCCGCCGATTACAATGCTTCCCTTATCAAGCACCTCCGGTCTCTCGGTACTGGTACGAATCAAGACGCCCGGGAACCGAAGCATTGCGGATTCCTCTGATAAAGTTCCGCTGTCAGACAATACGCAGTAAGCATTTCTCTGGAGTTTGTTATAGTCCTTAAAGCCAAAAGGCTTCATATTCTGTACAAGGGGATGGAATTTAAAGCCTCTCATCTCAATAAACTTCTTAGAACGGGGATGAGTGGAATAAATTACCGGCATCTGATACTTCTCCGCAATGTGATTGATGGAGTTCATCAGATCCATGAAGTTCTCTTCCAGATCGATATTCTCCTCTCTGTGGGCAGATACCAGAATATATTTATGAGGCTGAAGATTCAGACGGGTTAATACGTCACTCGCCTCGATTTCATCCATATGGTCACGGAGCACTTCCTTCATGGGCGATCCGGTTACGAAGATGGTTTTGCCATCAATACCCTCAGATAACAGGTATCTTCTGGAATTCTCCGTATAAGGCATATTAATGTCCGAGATGTGGTCCACAATCTTACGGTTGATCATCTCCGATACATTCCAGTCCCAGCAACGATTACCTGCTTCCATGTGGAAAATAGGAATCTTCAGTCTTTTGGCGGAAATTGCACTTAAGGCGGAATTGGTATCACCAAGGATCAGCAGCGCATCCGGCTTCACTTCCTGCATCAGTGTATAGGACTTGGCAATAATATTGCCCATGGTCTCTCCAAGATTGGCGCCAACACTTTCTAAGAAATAATCCGGCTCACGAAGATTCAAATCCTCGAAGAAGATCTGATTCAAGGTGTAATCGTAATTCTGTCCGGTATGTACCAACACGTGATCGAAATACCGATCCGCACACTTGATCACTGCAGATAAACGGATAATCTCCGGTCTGGTTCCGATAATGGTCATTAACTTCAGTTTGCTCATATGTCCTCCCGTAATATCGCCTGTAGTTAGTGGTCTATTTCACAGTTGTCTCAGGCGGACGGATAATAAAGTTTGAATTAAAGGCCTGGGAATAAGATCCTACATTGTGCCAGATTACTCTGTCTCCCACTGCCAGTTCCTTCTCATTCTCAAGGCTTGCAAAACGGTCAGCCTCTACACAGGTGCAGCCGCATAATACCTGAGGTGCCTGATAAACAGGATTCTCGGATAATACGGTATACTCCGGTGTTCTGGGTGCCATAAAAGGATTGATGTGAAGCACGGTGCCGTCTAACGTTACGATTCTGGTATCTCGTATCATTTTTACACTGGCAACGGTGGTCACATAATCAATGGCAGTTGCGGTAACACTGGTACCGGGCTCTATTACCAAAGTTGCAGCTGCGGTAATGGGATTTGATTTCAGAATCTCTGCCACTGCACTTGCATACTGCTCCATGGAAGGTTTGGTGGTAATCACTCTGCCACCGAAGAAGCCGCCACCGATATCAATAAATTCAGGCTTCAGATCATAGGTCTCTACTGTCTCAACGGCAGTTCTGCAAATAGCCTGGTAGATCTCAACGGATCTTGTGAGAGAAGAGATGTGCATATGCAGGCCCTTAATGGGAATCCCTGCGTTTCGAAGCATCTCTATGGCTTTCCTCACGTCGCCGTTCTCAAGGCTGATTCCGAATCTGCCAACCTCACCGTTCTTCTGGGTCTGTCCGGGACAGCACTTCTCTGCATCGAAATTCACTCGAATTCCAATCTGCATCTTCTGAATATCTTCAGGATGATCCTGTGCATAATCACAGACCAACTGAACCTCATATAAACTATCCAGATTCAGAATCTGCTCCTGGGAAATGGCACGAAACAGCATTTCCTTCTTCACAGGACCGTTACAGAGCATCTCACTACTACCGAATCCTAAGGATTCTGCCAATTCCATCTCATGCTGGGACACTACTTCTGCTCTCCAGCCTCTGCCCTTAGCCATCTTAATCAATTCAGGATTGGCATTGGTCTTCACTGAATAGCCAATAATCAGTTTCTCGCCCCAGACAGCATGGAACGCATCCTCAATTGCCTGACAGTTTGCATTAAATTGTTCTGTTTTAATTACGTAATACGGAGTCTGCATTACTCTATCTCCACTTTTTCAAAAAATGTATCCGGATGATCCGGGTCAAAGGCTTCATTAGCCCACATAACCGTAACCAGATCATCTGTACCGATATTGGTAATGTTGTGAGTGTATCCGGTAGGGATATCCACAACCGTCAGTTCACGATCGCTTACAAGCACCTCAATAATCTCTGAAGTGCCCACCTTACGGAATTTAATGCTTGCTTCCCCCTTCACCACCAGGAATTTCTCATTCTTGGTGTGATGCCAGTGATTACCCTTGGTAATACCGGGGTGCGCCACATTAACAGAGACCTGTCCTCTGTCGGGGGTTCTGATAAATTCTGTAAAGGATCCTCTGTTATCCTTCTTCTCAATGAGAGGATAAGCAAAGGAATCTGCAGGAAGATAGCTTAAATAAGTACTGTACAGTTTCTTATCTAACAAATCTTCCATATCCGGTACAGTGAAATCCTCTCTCATCTTGCGATAAGAATTGATTTTGTCTGCAAGACCTCCAAGGCTGATACTGTATTCAACCGGAACCTTACAGAATCCATCTTCCTTTGTCACCTGATTTGACATGGTGTCAAACAGTGCATCCATCACATCATCAATATAGACTAAGGGAATGACTCTTGCCGGATCATTCACCATAATCGGCAACCCGTTTGCAATATTATGGCAGAACGTAGCAACTACACTGTTGTAGTTGGGTCTGCACCACTTGCCGAACACACCGGGAAGTCTGAATACATATACGGAAGCACCACTGTCCCTCCCATACTGAAATACCAGTTCCTCCGCTGCTTTCTTGCTGACTCCGTAAGGATTATCAAGAGCAGCCTGTGCAGATGAGGTCATTACCACGGTAGCCTTGCCACCTGCTTCCGTAAGGAGCCTCAGAAGTTCCTCTGTGAAGTCCGTATTGCCGCTTTTAAATTCGCTCTCATCCTTGGGTCTGTTCACCCCTGCAAAATGAAACACGTAGGTTGCATCCTTGCAGTAAGCCTTCAGTTCCTCCGGCGTTGTATCAATATCACACTGGTATACGGTGTCAAATCCTCTGTTCTTAAGTTCCAGGACCATATTGCGGCCAACGAAGCCCTTGGCACCGGTAACCAGAATTCTCTGATTGAATGCATTTGTATCCATTATTTCACCTGCTCATTCTCCCAGGCAGCAAGTTCTTCACGAATATAGCTAAGACTCAGAAGCTTCTCCTTCACCTGTTCCACATCAAGAATGGTTGTATTATTGGAATTAAATTCAGACAATGTGGTTCTCTCCGCATTGCCTTCCTTGAAATATTTGTCGTAATTTAAATCTCTCTGATCCGCAGGCACTCTGTAGAAGCCACCCATGTCTACAGCTCTTGCACACTCTTCGTTGGTAAGCAGGGTCTCATACATCTTCTCACCGTGACGGATACCGATAATCTTCACTTCGTTGTCTGCATGGAACAGTTCCTTCACTGCCTGTGCCAGCACCTCAATGGTACATGCAGGTGCCTTCTGCACCATAATGTCACCCGCATTCGCATGCTCGAATGCAAAAATCACAAGCTCTACCGCTTCCTCAAGGCTCATAATGAATCTGGTCATTTTAGGTTCTGTAACCGTAAGAGGAAGTCCCTGCTTGATCTGATCGATAAACAGAGGAATCACAGAGCCTCTGGAGCACATCACATTGCCGTATCTGGTTCCGCAAATGGTAGTCGCCTCCGGATCTACAGTGCGGGACTTGGCAACAAACACCTTCTCCATCATGGCTTTACTGGTTCCCATAGCATTAACGGGATAAGCAGCCTTATCGGTAGATAAACAGATTACCTTCTTCACGCCTGCCTCAATGGCTGCACTTAACACATTATCTGTACCGATTACATTGGTGCGTACTGCTTCCATGGGGAAGAACTCACAGCTGGGAACCTGCTTCAGTGCGGCCGCATGGAAAATATAATCCACACCATGCATTGCATCTCTCACGCTGCGAATGTCTCTTACATCACCGATATAATATTTAATCTTGGGATTATTGTAGTGATGACGCATGTCATCCTGCTTCTTCTCATCTCTTGAGAAGATTCGAATCTCCTTAATGTCTGTCTCTAAGAATCGATTCAGCACCGCATTACCGAATGAACCGGTTCCCCCTGTAATCAGTAGTGTTTTACCTTCAAACATTTTCTTCACCTTTCGGGTCAAGCCCTAAATATTCTATAAGTTCTCAATCATGGAAACAGAACGTTTCACATCGAAATTCTGAACAAAGTATTCTCTTCCGTTCTTGCCATATGTTGCAAGCATAGGAATATCTTCACACATCCGGCTGACTGCCTGCACAAATCCATTCACATCATCAGACGCACACCATAATCCACAGTTTGCCTGCTCCGTAATTAGTTCCTTAATATCCGTAACCCGGTCTGTGCACGCCAGAATGGGCTTGGCCTGTGCCATATAGCTTAAGGTTCTGGAAGGGTAATTGGGAATGGTAAATCTTGCATCCAGGGAAATCAGTCCCACATCACACTTCTTCATCAGTGCATCATACTCTCTGGGGGGCATGAAATCATGAAACTCCATATTGGGCAGTCTCTCTGCTGCTTCCTTCACCTTATTCTTCTCTGAACCATTGCCGATAAATACGAACTGTGCGGGAAGCTTCTGCATTCCTTCGGAGCCAATGGCCTCAATGAGAAAATCAATAGCCTGGGGCTTACCGAAATTACCGCCGAAGACAAATCTTACCGGCTCTCCCTCTTTATGAATCGAGATCTCTGTCAGTTCTTCCACCGCCTGCGTATTGGGGAAGACCATGACTTTCCCGGCAGGGACCTTCGGATTGTGCTCCAATAAATATTGTTTATTCCCTTCAGACATACAGCCGATTACATCGGATAATCTGTATAGAGATTGCTCTTTGCGTCTAAAGAAGAGATTAAAGGGACTGTTCTTGCCAAACAGGCCGATATCCACCGCATTCTGAGGGAAAATATCCTTAAGCATTAAGAAAGACCTGCATCCGAAATGCTTCTTGGCATACTTCACAACACCGGAAAAGGTAATGGGCGGTGTGGCATATAATACCAAATCAAACTTCTCATTCTTCAAATATTTCGCAACAGCCGATTTGAGCAGGGGCTCAATCTTCAGGGTATTGATGCCCTTCTTAATGAAATTCACCCCAAACAGCTCACCTACAAGCACCTTGAGAATCCGTACGCCACTCTCTTCTGTAAGAGTTGTGGCTTTCACATCCTTAGGCTCACAGACCTGTGCGATGGTAATCTCATGATTCTCTTTCAGGGCATTCACCAAATCAGAATAAATACCCGGGGTATTCAGTTCAATCTTACTTAATGTCAGATACAGAATCTTCATAAGCTATACAATAATAT
>JAZLHG010000183.1:0-2505 GCA_045616705.1 Lachnospiraceae bacterium
TTTATATTTAAGTTTCCGTTTGTTAACGCGGCACGGACCGCGGATGGCTATCCTAACTTCTAGACCCCCGTCGAAACCTTTACAAGCCCCTGTTATCGGAGAGTCATCTTGTAATCTCTCTCAGCCTCTCTTCTCATATCCTTCTCGGCAATGGAAGCACGCTTATCATAAAGCTTCTTACCTTTTGCCAGGCCAATCTGCACTTTCACCAGACTGCCCTTTAAGTATACCTGAAGTGGCATAAGAGTGTAACCCTGCTCGGCAATTCTGCCGGTAAGTTTATTGATCTCTCCCTTATGAAGAAGAAGCTTCCTTGTCCTTAATGGATCGCGATTAAAGATATTCCCCTTTTCATACGGGCTGATATTCATTCCGTAAATAAAGCATTCGCCATGTTCAATGCCAACGAAAGCCTCTTTCACTGAACATTTACCCATTCGCAGAGATTTAATCTCCGTTCCGTACAGTACAATTCCTGCTTCAAACTTCTCTTCTATAAAGAAATCATGATATGCTTTTTTGTTATTTGCGATGAGCTTAATCCCATCATTCTCTGCTTGCTTACTCATATTTCTCACCTACCGGTATAGCATACACTATTTTATCCGGAAAGACAAATAAACCTGTGGTTTACTTAACGCCCTCGGCGGATATCAGAGAGAAGTCAACGCCTCTGATTACCATATCCACGGAATCCACACAAACACGCACCTTCTGACCAAGTTTATATCGTCTTCCGGTTTGTTCTCCGGCCAGTTCATTCAGGCTCTCATTATAGACAAAATAGTCGCCCTTCAATTTAGAAATATGAACCAGGCCTTCTACTGTACTGGGGAGTTCCACATAAAGCCCCCAGGATGTTACAGAAGAAATCACACCATCAAACTCTTCTCCGATATGATCAAGCATATACTCTGCTTTCTTCAGTTTATCGGTCTCGCGCTCCGCTTCATCAGCTCTTCGTTCCATTTTAGAAGACTGCTTCGCCACATCCGGAAGGATAGCCTGATAGCGAAGTGTTCTCTTCTCGCTCATTTTACCATGCAATGATTCCTTAATAATCCGGTGAATCTGCAAATCAGGATATCTTCTGATTGGAGATGTAAAATGACAGTAATACTTACATGCCAAACCGAAATGTCCTGTACATTCCGTATCATACTGCGCTCTCTGCATGGACCGAAGTGTCAGTCTGGTTATCAATGCCTCTTCCTTACTTCCGGTAATTCTGTCTAACAGTTTCTGCAGTTCCTTCGGATGTACCTCATCGGACTTCACTTTCAAACCATATCCGAAATTCCGAATAAATTGCGATAGTTTACGAATCTTCTCCGGATCCGGAACACCATGGGTTCTGTATACAAAAGGCGTCTCCTGCCAGTAGTAATGCTCCGCAACCGTCTCATTGGCAATCAGCATGAAATCCTCAATTAATCGAGTTGCCTCATTGCGCTCGTAGGGCTTAATCTCTACAGGTTTACCTGCTTTATTGAGAATAATCTCCGATTCCGGAATATCGAAATCAATCGAGCCTCTGGTATGGCGTCTCTCACGAAGGATCAGAGCAAGTTCCTGCATCTCAAGGAACATCTGACTTACATCAGGATACTTGTTCATGGTCTCTTCATCATGGTCGGCAATCACCTTATTCACATCTGTATAAGTCATTCTATGGTTGGTCTTAATAACAGATTCAACAATTTCATGATCAACCACACTGCCCTTCTCATCAATTGTCATAAGGCAAGATAGTGCCAATCTGTCACAAGCTTCATTCAAAGAACAAATACCATTACTTAGTCTATGGGGCAACATTGGAATTACACGATCCACAAGATAGACACTTGTACCTCTCCTAAGAGCCTCCTTATCAAGAGCGGAACTCTCATGCACATAGTGGGACACATCCGCAATATGCACGCCCAAATGGTAGAAATTCCCCTCCTTATAGAGACTTACCGCATCATCAAGGTCCTTGGCAGACTCCGAATCGATTGTAACCATATCAAGGTCTCTCAAATCTCTTCTTCCTGCCATTTCCTCATCCGTTACGGTGTCTCCAACCTTCTCAGCCTGAGACAGTACTTTATCAGGGAATTTCTCCGGAAGATCATAGGCCTTAATTAATGACAGAATATCCACTCCGGGATCATTCATATGCCCCAGAATCTCCACAACCTTGCCTTCTGCTCGCTTATTCTCATACGCAGGTGTTGTAACCCACACAACAACCTTATGTCCATCAACAGCACCTTTGGTACATCCCGCAGGAATATAGATATCCTGTTTCATACTCTTATTGTCAGGAATCACAAATCCATATCCATTCTTGGCCGCCTCAAAGGTGCCACTGGTCATAATCTTCTCCACATAGGAATAATGACCACGTTTAGACACCTGTACTCTGCCTTCGGAAAGTAAAGCATTCAACACATTTCGAAGTTCCTCGCGGTCCTCCTTCTTCACCTGAAGGAAAATAGCAAGTTCCTTCTCTTTCATAGGAAC
>JAZLHG010000184.1:0-2905 GCA_045616705.1 Lachnospiraceae bacterium
AAGTCACAAGTAAGAAAGATGTGGGGACAAGATTTATAGTAGACATTCCTATTGAATTGGATTACTCGAAAGAAGAACAGAGTCTTGCGGAAGACGAATATAACTTAAATGGTGTGAAAGCCCTTGTTGTAGAAGATAATGATTTGAATGCAGAAATTGTTATGACTATTTTTGCAAGTCAGGGAATTGAATGCAGACATGCCGCAAATGGTCAGGAAGCGGTAGATTTGTTTGCGCAGTCGTCTATTGGAGAATACGATATTATTTTCATGGATATTATGATGCCGGTTATGGATGGTATCAGTGCAGCTAAGATCATTCGAGAGATGACAAGAACCGATGCTTCCACGGTTCCTATTATTGCTATGACTGCAAATGCGTTTGAAGAGGACAAAAAGCGTTCTTATGATGCCGGAATGAATGCGCATATTTCTAAACCAATCAGTCCGAAGGTTCTAAAGAGTACCATGGCTAGATATACGAATCACAAATAGAAAGTGCAGTATATATGAAACACAGTATTAGAGTAAGATATATGATTGCGTTCAGTACAGTGTTGATTTTTGCGATTTTCGCCTTTTGGGCGGCTAACTCATTGCTTCTTGGAAGGTTTTATGAGAACAGCAAGAAGAATGCGATTGTCAGTGCTTACGATGCAATTAATATGGCATCCAGAGAGGGTGACATGGAGTCGGAGTCTTTTGTTGCAATGTTTAAGAAGACAGCATTAAAAGATAATCTTGAAATGTTGATTATGGATTCCGATACACAACTTGTGTTGTCAACGGAACGGGATACTTCCAGGTTGACGGACCGTCTTCTGAGTTTCTTCTTTGCAAAAGATACCAAGGGTAAAATCGTATATACGCGAGATAACTTATTTGTACAGCGTAGCTATGATTCGGAAATTGGATTAGAATACATTGAATTGTGGGGACTTCTTGATAACCACAACATGATTGTAATTCGAACTCCTATCGAATCTATTCGTGACAGCGTTCAGATTTCGAATCGATTTTTGAGTTATGTGGGAATCATTTTAATAGCGATTGGTGTTATAATTGCAAATGTATTGGCTAAGAATATCACAGGCCCCATTAAAGAACTTGCTTCCATATCGGAGAAGATGGCGGGGCTTGACTTTGATGTGAAATATGATGACAGGGGCAGAGCGGATGAAATGGCTGTCTTGGGACATTCCATTAATGTGATGTCCCGGAATATGGAACGGACTATTTCAGAGCTGAAAACTGCCAATAATGAATTGCAATCAGATCTTACAAGAAAGACGGAACAAGAGGAGATGCGCAGAGACTTTCTGTCGAATGTTTCTCATGAGCTAAAGACACCGATAGCACTTATACAAGGATATGCTGAGGGTCTTAAAGACTGCGTGAATGATGACGCCGACAGCAGAGATTATTACTGCGACGTGATTATTGACGAAGCTTCCAAAATGAATACATTGGTACAGCAACTTCTCAAGCTGAATCAGCTTGAAAATAACCAGTCTCAAATTGATTTTGAGAGATTTGATTTGGTGGAACTGGTTAAGAGCTGCATTCAGGCTGTCGATATTCTCCTTAGGCAGAATGAAATCAGACTTAAATTTACATCTGCTGATTCGGCATATGTATGGTCGGATTCCTATGGAATTGAAATGGTAGTAAGCAATTACCTGTCTAATGCAATTCATTATGCTGCAGGTGAAAAGGTAATTGAAGTCAGTCTGGAAGAAAGAGAAGATGTAATCAGGATTCAGATTTTTAATACAGGAGATCCTATCAGTGAAGAGGAACTGGATAAAATCTGGAACAAGTTTTATAAAATTGATAAAGCACGAACCAGGGAATACGGTGGTACCGGAATCGGGCTGTCTGTTGTTAAGGCTGTGGCAGAATCCTTGAACAGACAGTATGGCGTTAAAAACTATGATAATGGTGTTGCGTTTTGGTTTGATGTTGAGCGAGACTTCGGAAAGGACAGAGAAATAAATGAGAAGAAAGATTCGTAACATGTGCATGGTCATCACAGCGATAATGTTGTCTATGGGATTATGTGGTTGTGCGTTAACAGCACAGGTGGATTTGACCGAGGAACAATCCAAGCTGGTTGCGGAGTATGCTGCCGGATTGCTGCGCAAATATGACCAGAATACCACTTCTCTTAAGAGTTTTACAGAAGAGACTCTGAAGGAAGAACCGGAGGAGGAGGTTGTAGAGGAAGAACCGAGCGAACAGATTTCGGAAGAAGAGAAGGAAGAGCCGGATGTTGAGGAACTTATGGACGATAGTGCGGAGACAATAGAGGAGACGGTTCCTGAAGCACCGGTATATGAATATTCGGATTCTATCGCAAATGCAATCGGTGTGGGAGGATTTGATATTCAGTACACGGATTATGAAGTCTGTGACAGCTACCCTAAGAGTGAAGAGGGATCCTGGTCGATTTCTATGTCTGCCAGAAGAGGACGAAAACTGGTAGTTCTTCATTTTAATATTACAAACGTGCAGAGCGAAGACGCGGAATGCGATATATTGCATGCGGGTAAATCATACAGACTGTTCCTAAATGATAATCGAATCAATGAACAGGTAACTGTATTGCTCAACAGTTTAAGCCAGTATTGTGATACAATTCCTGCAGGTGTTTCAGAAGATGCAATCTTGATTTTTGAAGCACCGAGTGAGGAAGCAGAAGATATTTCAACGATGGATTTACTGATTAAAGATGCCAATTCCAGTGACCGATTTAAGATTCAATAAATTTTTCAAAAAAGGTATTGACGAGATGTGATTCAGATGATATATTGTATGAGTTGCGTCTGATACGTCAGATGTACAAGCACATTGAAAACTTAACAGCATAACCAACCCCGAAACATTTCTTTAAATTTTTTGGAACA
>JAZLHG010000185.1:0-3147 GCA_045616705.1 Lachnospiraceae bacterium
AAATTGTCATATACAGCATCATCCAGACTCTTAAACTGGCTTAAATAAGACGCGTAATTGGATGCATTCTTGCAATCGATATCCGTGTAATCTACCAGCAGAGACTGCTGATAAGTAATCTCACCTACTTCATTATTCTGAACCAGCTCATCAAAGGTATCCTTCGATACCATTAACATTTTCTCGTAGTTCTTAAGGGGTCTGTGCCAGAAGAGGTCATCCTCTAATTTCTCTTCCACAATACCGGTAACCACGAAATCCAGATCACTGTCATCACCATAGGTTCTGAATTTAAAGGACAGCACCTCACCCACAATCAATCCGTAGTTATCCATGGTATACTGAGAAATCACACAGGGATATGCGCCCATAGCAAGAGCATCCCGTACCTTCTCATTATCATAAGAGGTTGCATCTTCAATTCCCACACCGGCCATCACATCTACATAGTCGTATAATTTGGGAATGTAACCCACCGTTACCACTCTGGACTTGGAGCCATAAGATGTCATAGCACTGCCGCCTTTCATCTCAAGCACCTGCTGACTCTGAAGTCGTTCACAGTCCACATACTGATTCCAGACTGTTTCGTATCCATTCATCTCCTGAAGCAGGGCATCACAGGATACGAACTCTTCACCACTTGTAATTCCGTTTCTTGAAATTGCCGTCGGATATTCCTCGTTGGTGGTTATATAATTCTCAAACATATTCCGTAGAAGTTTATTCAGACTGCCCTCGCGGAACATAGGATATACGCATAACATAGCCACCAGCAGAATTACACCTACCAGAAGACTTAAATTAAGCAATTTTTTATTTTTGATTTTACTCCTAATGAATTGCAGCATTTTCTCACCCTGAACTATCTGTTCTCCTGTGCCAGAACATCTCCTTCTGACAGACCCTGAATCACAACGGTATTCTGTTCGTCACCAATACCGTAATCGGCACCTCTGACGATGAACTGTTTTACCGGCTCTCCGTTTTGAATCTTCCACACATAGCTCTTTACTTTACCACTTGTTTTGCTTTCTTCTGTATATACAAGCGTTGTAGGAATCACTACGGCGTTTTTCATTTTGACGCAGTCGATACGAGCCCTGCAGTTATTCAAATTCACCTTCTCCGTGAAATCCTTTTGGTCCATACGAATTACAACATAGCCCTCGGCATTATCGGATTCATTGACGGTACAAACCTGTGCCCTGTCATCCTCTGTAAACGCATAACTCTTGCCGGCCCAGGCATTACTTACACATACGCCTCTCTTGGCTTCTTCTTCCTTGCCATCCGCAATGAGAGATACGCCGGTACCCAATGCCGCTAAGCCATTGGTGCGACCGTTCACCAGGAGGGATACGGATTTACTAACGGAAATCTGAATCATATCAGGGCTCTGCTGCGAGCAGGATAAGAGAAGTCTGTTCGTTCCGTCATCCTTAATCACTGCACCCTTTTTCACAAACACCTTGGATACAATGCCATCATTCTCCGCAACCACCAAGTACTTGCCCTGTCCGTCATTATCTTCTTTAATTCTTGCCAGTTTGTGATTCCACATACGCATCTGGGAATCATATCTGGCCTGGGCAACGGCCCTTTCGATTACCGCCATTTTCTGCTGCAGCTGCGCTCTCTCCATGGCAAACAGATAATCCGGCTCGCACATATGGAACATGCTGGCTTCAATAATGGTAATCTGCTTCTGGGCATCGGTATCATAAGCGGTCTGCTCTAAACTGTTAATGGTTTTCTCATAATCAGCCTGCGCCTGCTTCTTACCATTGGCCACCTGCTCAATAGCCGAAGCACCACCGCCACTGTCAATGACCATGAGCACATCGCCCTTTTTTACCTTGGAGCCCGCATCTACATGGATTTCTTCCACGGTACCGAGACAAGGTGCAAAGTAAGCCTGATTCAGCGTCTCCGCCTTACGAATCTTGCCTGTCTCTATATGCTGAATATAATCCGATCTCTCTACCGTGTATTCCTGATATCGAGCCGGTGAAGTAGCTTCCTGCACATAGAATACTTCTTCCCCTTCCTCAAGTCCGTCAATGACCGTCGTGTAATAATCATCAGTGGGACCTGCGGTAAAGTAACGCTTCTCCAGTTCGTCTCCCTCTCCCTTTACATATACATAGCTGCCATCATCGTCTCGGCTCACCGAATCGTTACCAACACTCAATTCATTGGTCTGATTCTTCGGGAAAAAGCAAAGCACCACATTATCCCCTACCGACAACTTGGCATCGGTCAGCGTTCTGTATCTTACATTGGGACAGCTGTTCTGGGCTTTGGAGAATATGGTCTCATCACTGGTGTATTCGTATTCCTCAATGGGAATCTCCTTACCATCAATCAGCGCATATTTAATCTCGTATTTCTTATACGGATTATTGTCAATGGTCTGTTCCGGAACCTCGATGTATGAATCTTCGTCATTTGCGATAATCACTACTGCTTCGTTGATTTTGGCAACATTATCCTTAGAGGTGTCCTTAATATAAGTCACATAGCCACTGGTCTTGGCCCGAATGGTGCCATCCTCAATCTGCTCTCGAAGATCTGCAGCTCTTCGGTCGTACTGCCTTAGCTGATATTCATATAACAGCTCATCATAAACTGCGTTTTCTTTCTCAACATTCAGGCGGTTGTCACACTCGGCCGCGCCCTTGAAATCTTCAACGTTCACGCAGCTTCTCTTATCAATGTCAATCATATCCAGTCTGAACTGATACAGGGGCAAGCCCGCATCATGGACACTGACTGTATAAGCCCTCTCATCTGCAATGTCCTGCAGTTCCTGATTCAGAAGTTTGATATCTGCAATAGCCAGAATGTCCCCTTCTTCTACCCTGTCACCCACATTGCAGTAAATTTCCTTGAGGGTTGTCACCTTTTTATAGTAGTGACAATATTCCTTCGGAACCACATTACCAACTACAACATTCATGCGACCGATGTTTCGTCTCTCCACCGGTCTAAAAGACTGGTTAGCTGCCACCGGCTCCATCAGAACAGGAACTTCTTCTGCTGTCTTACAGCCTGCAAGAAGGGACAGCATCATTAGACCAACTATGCACTTTGTAACAAATTGTCTGCTCATTTTAGAATTGCCACCTTCTCATCGCCTGCTAA
>JAZLHG010000186.1:0-1571 GCA_045616705.1 Lachnospiraceae bacterium
TTTGCACTAACACCCAGCTATTTGGAGCTGACTGCAGGAAATACCAAACAGTTAAATTACAGTATTCTACCTACGGATGCATATATAGACGGTGGTGCAGTCAACTGGAGTTCTTCCAATTCAGGGGTAGCAACAGTTAGCTCTACCGGGCTCGTTAGGGCAATCGCAGGTGGCGATGCAGTGATTACGCTCAAGGTTGGAGAATGTCAGAGAAGATGTATTGTGAAGGTTCCGACTTCCAGCATGGGTCCTGTATTCGACGTTACGGATTCAAGTATGCCCAAATGGGGAGCGATACCGAATGATAATGTGTCTGATACGCAGAAAATAAAGACAACGTTTATAGATGTAGGTGTTAAACTGGATATACTCGATACACAGAGAAGAATTTATTTTCCTTCAGGGACTTACGACATATCGCCTTCCATATCAGAACCACCGTTTTATGTAGATAAGGTGAAGATGCTTGAAGTGATTATGGATCCCAATGCAATACTTAAATTCAGCAGTTCTCTAAGCGCGAACATGGGATTTATCAGAATCAGTAAGAATGCAACAATAAAGGGCGGTATTCTGGATGGTAATAAGGATGTAGTCGGTAATTCAAACCGCATGGACGGATTTATGATTTATAATTCCGAAAATGTAACTTTTGACGGCGTTACCTTTAGAAACTTCACCGGAAATGCGATTGATATCGGACCCAGTGTACAGAACGTAATTATCAAAAACTGTATTTTTGAAAACTGTTCGGGTGATGGTATCAGAATCACGGGTGCGGACACGGTTCAGATTACGAACTGCGTATTTACCGGATGCGGAGGAAATGCCATCAGCCTGATTCCTGATGCTTACGGCGCGGTTGAAGCGAAGAATATTACGGTGACCAATTGCTTATTTGACGGTAATAAGGGAAGAGATGTGTACACCCAGGCCGGCAAAAACAGTACGGATATTTCCAATGTGAAATTCGATTCCTGTGCCTTTTATGGTGAGGTTTATATTGGCGGCGGTAGTGGATTTGATACAGCATTTACCCATACGGCTCACAAGCCTGCCAAGTATTATAATGCGGTAACAAAACGCAGTAGTTATCCTGACTAGGATATGTATTTGGCTGATCTATTCGGTTGTGATAAATTCCGGCTGATTGCTTGTATCCCAATAATTTCATGTGGTACAATAAGATGATATATTATTTGATTTTATAAGGAGTTTTATAAGATGGCTTTAGTGAAGAAACCGGTAACCGGTATGAAAGATGTACTTCCCAGAGAAATGCAGATTCGTGACTATGTTACGAATCTGGTTAAGGATACATACAGTGGATTTGGATTTCAGCCCATTGAGACCCCCTGTGTAGAACATATTGAGAATCTTTGCAGTAAGCAGGGCGGTGAGAACGAGAAACTGATTTTTAAGATTATGAAGAGGGGCGAGAAACTGAATCTAGCTACAGCTGAGAAGGAAGAAGATCTTACCGATTCCGGTTTAAGATATGACTTGACCCTTCCTCTGTCCAGATATTATGCGAATCATGCAAATGAACTTCCCATGCCTTTTAAGGCTCT
>JAZLHG010000187.1:0-2367 GCA_045616705.1 Lachnospiraceae bacterium
CGATTTTGGCAGCAACCAATGTACAGGGCTGAACCTTACCCTCTGCATTACAAGGAGTCGTCATAACAATTCTCTTAACACCTGCAACAACAGCAGGAAGAACACACATCAATGTGGAAGAAGGATATGCAGCCTTACCACCGGGAACATATACACCCACATTCTCAATCGGTGTAACCTTTTGTCCTAAAATGCTTCCGTCTTCTCTGGTCTCTATCCAACTGTTCTGAAGCTGTTTCTTATGATATTCCGTAATATTCTTGGCTGCATCCGTCATGATACGGATTAAATCCTGGTCATAAGAAGCGTACGCCTCGTCAATTTCCTGTTTCGTCACTCTAACAGTGTCCTTGGTCAATTTGAAGTGATCAAATTTCTCCGTATATTCCCAAACTGCAGAATCACCCTTTGCTCTTACATTCGTCAAAATCTCATTAACGGTAGCCTCATATTCCGTATACTGGCCGGGATTTCGCTTTAATAAATTCGTCAGGATATCCTGTTTGGTCTCTTGGGTTAAAGGTATAATTCTCATAATTTCTCCTTCAGCTTTTTAATTAAATCATGAATTCTCTCAGATTCCATTCTCATGCTCACCTGATTTACAATCATTCTTGCAGACAGTGGACATACTTCTTCAAGTACCTCCAGTCCATTTTCCCGAAGGGTGGAACCTGTCTCTACGATGTCTACAATCACATCAGATAATCCTACAATCGGTGCAAGTTCAATAGAACCATTTAATTTAATAATATCAACCGTCTGCTGTTTCTTATTGTAGAAATAGTCTCTGGCAATATGGGGATATTTGGTTGCTACACGAATCATTTCATGATGCTTCAGAAGTTCTTTGGCACTTGCAGGACCGCACACACACATTCTGCATTTGCCAAATCCCAAGTCGAGCACTTCATAGTTCTTACGATTCTCTTCCAGTATCGTATCCTTTCCCACTACACCGATATCTGCCGCGCCATACTCTACATATGTCGGCACATCCGGTCCCTTTGCCAGGAAAAATTTCAATTTCAATTCCTCATTGACAAAAATCAACTTTCTGGAATCTTTATCCTTCATTTCTTCACAGGTAATTCCGATTTCCTCAAGAAGCTGTAAAGTTTTATTGGCAAGTCGGCCCTTGCCCAGTGCAAAAGTTAAATATCTCATCGCTGTCCCTCTTATGATAATTTCACAAGAGCATACCCCTTCTTCTGTGCATACTCTTCATATTCTACCTCTGATTTCTCAGGGTTCTTAAGCATCAGTACCGTTCTCTTCTCATCACTTCGATATTGATCAGCCAATTTCACGGCTTCGTTTTGCTTTTCTTCGTTGTAAAGAATCAATGTAACTACCGGAACAGAACCACTTAATATGCCAAGTCTTCTGGCAGTAAGATATAATTCATCCGATAATGCCACGAATCCGATAGCGGGTGAATTCTTACCGAATTCAGATAATAGTCCATCATATCTGCCGCCTTTCATAACAGCATCACCGCTTCCGTAAGTATATGCTCTAAAAATCACACCGGTATAATAATGATATTTGGAAAGCATACCACAATCATAAGTAAGATATTCCTGTAATCCCTGCTCTGTAAGAAGTTCGTGAATTCTTGCAATTCTGTCGATAGCTTTCAATGACCTCTCATTGTGAACAAATTCTCTGGCTGCAAGAACGGAATCAATCGATCCGAACATTTCTGACACCTTAAGAATCTTACTCTTAACATCTTCGTCAGCCTGCATGCCGTCAAGAATTTGTTCTGCCGCAAAATAGTTCTTGTTGGAAATCTGATCTCTCAGTTCCATTTCAACATCGCTGTCAATTCCGCATTCTTCACATAAACCCTTGAAAAACTCCACGTTGCCGATGGTAACCTGAAACTCGGAAATACCAATTCCTTTCATGCTCTGAATCATGAGCGCAATCATCTCAGCATCAGCATAAACGCTGTCATCATTGATTAACTCCACGCCAATCTGGGTCATTTCTTTTAGACGACCTTGAAGATCTGATGTATTAATAAACGTATTGCCGGAATAGCAAAATCGAATCGGCATAGTCTCATCACAAAAATACTTGGCTGCGCACCTTGCAATAGAGGGTGTGAAGTCAGGTCTTAACACCAGCGTATTACCTTCTTTGTCAAAAAATTTATATAACTCCTTACTGGGAATCGTTCCGATATTGCTGGAGAAAATATCAAAATATTCAAATGTAGGTGTCTGAATGTCTTCATATCCATACAAATGGAACTCCTTAATCAGCTGTTCCTGGAGTTCTACTTTTTGAGCATATTCATATCCATATATGTCTCTAACACCCTCAGGTGTATGTAATAATTTCGTCTTCATAACTCTC
>JAZLHG010000188.1:0-1791 GCA_045616705.1 Lachnospiraceae bacterium
TGGTGCATACAATTTCTCATTACTTGCCAAAGAAGAAGTATGCAAGAAGTATCCCGATGCTAAGATTTATAACATTGACTCCATGAGGTTTGGACCCGGTTTCGGTCTTCTGGTTATGCATGCTGCAATGCTTCGCGAGCAGGGTATGTCCATTGATGAAGTTGTGAAGACTGTTGAAGAGAAGAAGAATACCATTCACCAGGCAGGATGGCTTGATGATCTGACTTTCGTTGCAAGAAAGGGTAGAGTGACACATGCAAGTGCGTTCTTCGGTTCCCTTGTAGGTATTAAACCAATCGGTGAATTTGATTATAATGGATTAACTACCGTAATCGGTAAGGCGAAGGGTGCTAAGTCTGCATACGCTGCACTTCTGACCTATATCGAGAAGACCATTATCGATCCTGAGAATCAGATTATTCTTATTGCACAGACCAATCGTATGAAACAGGCTGAGCAGTATAAAGAAATGATTATTAATAAGTTCCATCCCAAGGAAGTACATATTGTTGATGTACATATGGCATGCGGTGTTAATGTAGGCCCCGGTCTTATGGCTGCATACTACACCGGTACACCGATTTCCAAGGGTCTTACAGTCGAAAGAGAAATTATTGAAAAAGCAATTGCAGGAGAATAAAGAATGAATAAATTAACCAAGAAAAGTCAGCTGGTAATCTATGCGATTTCCGGTATGGGAATTAATATGCTGAATCTGATGGTGGGTTCCTATCTGTGTAGCGCATTGTTGATTGGTGGATTTGGCGAGAAGGCAATTCCTTATCAGACTTACGCCCAGAGGGACTTGATTGTTCCTGCGGTGTGGTCCGTATTTGCCCTGGTTGCCAAGATCATAGATGGTATTGTTGATATTCCCATGGCATCCTTTACTGACCGACTAAAGTCCAAGTGGGGTAGAAGACGTCCTTCTATTCTGGTTGGATTCGCGATGACGGTTGTGGCGTATCTTATGTTCCTTGTGATTCCCAATCCTGCCGGGGCAACTCTTGGCAATACCGTTTATTACGGCTTGGTACTGTGTGTTTATTATATTTTCTATACACTGACCATGGTGACTTATTATGCTACTTTTACAGAGATTGTAGAAACTACCGGACAGAGAAATATGCTCTCTAACGTTAAATCCGTATGCGACATTGTCTATTATATTCTGGGTTATGTAGTAGTAAGAGCAATGTTAAACAGCATCAATATTCGTCTGGTTGCATTGATGGTTGCACCTCTGGCATTAACCATGGTGATTCCGCTGGTGATGATTAAGGAGAAATCAACACTTGATGGAGAGGTTGAAATCGGAACTTCCGTAGGCTTAGTGGAGTCTCTTAAGTGCACTTTCAGAAATAAGCCTTTTATTGTATGGATGTTAGTGTTCTCCTTTATGACCTTTGGCATTCAGTTGTTCCTTGGTGGAATTAACGAGTATTTCTCCTTCGTAGGAATGAACATGATCTTTGTTATGGCATCTGCATTTGCACCGGTTCCTTTTGCCCTGATCTTCTATAACTACTTAATTAAGAAGCGCGGATTCGGATTTGCTTACCGCTACGTCCTTCTGATTTATACACTGGGCATGTCCATGATGGGACTGGTTGGATTTATGGGAGCAGGAGGCGTCAACACGATTCTGTCTATTGTTACCGGCGTAATCTCATCTCTGGCTGTAGGTGCAATGTTTGCGGTAGGCTATTCCGTACCTTCTCAGCTGGCAGCAGAAGAGGAAGCCAAGACCGGAGTAGGCAACTCGGCAATGTATTTTGCCGTGCAGGGTCT
>JAZLHG010000189.1:0-4845 GCA_045616705.1 Lachnospiraceae bacterium
ATCATCATATATCCGATCTGCTGCCAGCACATTAATACAATCAAGCCCCAGAAACCATAGGTTGCATTTAATGCAAGAAGAGGCTTCTCCAGGATAGACAATAAGCAGTTAATCAGAATCTGCCAAATATAACCAAGAACAATACCACCAATTAAGTTGGGCATAAAGAATACGGTTCTAAAGGCATTAGAACCCTTGATCTTCTTGGTAAGTGCAATCGCAATTGCAAACGCAATTACATTTATAAGGATTGTAGATACAATCATGAAAAGTGTAGTGAATCTAAAGGACTGCCAGAAAGACGCGTCCGTTAATGCATACACGTAATTTGCTACGCCATTGAATGTTGCCTTTTTGATTGTCTTAAATGAGCAGAACGACAAATATACTCCCTGAATGAAAGGATAGATAAATCCAATACAAAACGCGGCCAGCGTCGGCAACACAAAAACGGGCCAATACCTTTTAATTGCTTTCTCCATGTTCTAACTCCTATGTCTTAGTAAGTGTGAATTAACTTTTTATATTATACCAATGAAATGCTGCCAAAAGAAGAAAAAGATAGAGGGCGCCGGCAACACGCCCTCTATTTTTATTTATTGTTAAGAATTACTTTAATGCGTACTCTGCTGCCCAGCCATCAACGAATGCTGTAACAACTGCATCCCACTCGCCTGTGCCTGCTGCATAAGCGGTAAGTGCTGAGCCAACACCGTTCTTCCACTCTTCTGAAGGCATTGTTGTGAAGTTCCATGAAACGGGCTTCTTGCCTGCAGCTGTGTAAGCTCTGTCGTTAAGAACAAAGAGGTTAGATGTATCTGCAGCGTTCTTGAAAGGAATTACACCGATTGTATCGGAGAGCATCTTAGTACCTTCTTCAGAAGTAACCATCCATGTAAGGAAGTCGATAGTTGCCTGAATGTCTTCATCAGATGCTTCGTTATTGATGCACCAGTAGTTCTCTGTACCTGTGCAAAGACCCTGGTTAGCTTCATCGCCAACACCAACGTAGATCGGGATCATAGCAAGCTGCTCATCTGTCATACCCTTACCTGTAAGGTTAGCATACTCCCAAGAACCATTCTGGTAGAATACAGCCTGTCCATCAGCGAACTCGTTCTCAGCATCATCACCGGTCTTGCTTGCAAGCTCAGTAGGTGCACAAGTTGCGTTGTTGATGTAGAGATCCCACATAGCCTTGTAGTTATCAAGGTAAGAACCCTTAATCTTATCTGTTGTATCAATGCCATCTGCCTGATACTCGAAGTAAATAGGAAGGTTAGCAAGATGTGTCTTGAATCTCCAGTCGGAAGAACCGTCCATACCTGCGGAAGTAAATGCTGCGAAGCCAAGCTCAGCCTTACGAGCTGTAATATCTTCACAAACCTTCTTCAGATCCTCAAAGGACTTGATATCGTCAACGCTGTAACCAGCCTTGCCAAGAAGCTCTGTGTTGGTGATGATACCATAGGACTCGATAACGTATGCGATACCTGCTACAGCATCTCCATCGTATAATGCGAAGGAATCACTTGTAAGCTCGTTGTAAAGGGAAGAACCCTTAAGGTCTACACAGTAGTCCTTCCAGTTCTCAAGACCTACAGGACCGTTAACCTGGAATAATGTAGGAGCCTCGTCCTTAATAATCTCAGCGGAAAGAGTCTCTTCATAGGTTCCGGATGCTGCTGTAACTACAGTTACAGGAACACCTGTCTGATCTGTATAAGACTTCGCAATTGCCTGCCAAGCTTCATCAGCTTCGGGCTTGAAGTTTAAGTAGTATACCTGGCCTTCGCCTTCTGCTACGGGAGCAGCTGCCTCTTCAACTTCTTCTGCTTCTTCTGCTTCTTCTGTCTCTTCTGCTGCAGCTGCAGGAGCAGCTGCCTCTGCTGCGGGCTGTGAACCACAACCTGCTAACAATGATGCAACCATTGTTACTGTCAGTAATGCGCTAATTACTTTCTTCTTCATATCTTCTCTCCTTTATAAAAATACTTGTCCCTCCCGGACATTTCTCTGGATACGTTCTCGGTAACGTTGTCGGTAACGTTATCGGTAACGTTTCCGGAACTGACTTGAATATAACACCTCGCCCAATTATTGACAAGGTGTTTTTTCATTTTTGGTGCTTCCGCACAAAATCAAACCGGTTGAATTTGTCAAAAATTACTAGGAGGCTCCGTCACGTTGTCACACTCATTCCTCGGCGAACTCCCTAAGCCGATCTCCGGTCAATCGATATGTTGTCCATTCATCCATAGGCACAGCACCCAGCGACAAATAGAAATCAATACTGGGCTTATTCCAGTCGAGGCAACACCATTCCAGACGGCCACAACCACGCTCTACCGTAATCTCTGCAAGCCTCTTAAGAAGTGCCTTGCCATACCCAAGGCCTCTCTTCTCCTCAAGCACAAACAGATCTTCTAAGTAGACACCTGCACGTCCCAAGAAGGTAGAGAAATTATGGAAGAACAGTGCAAATCCAACTTCCGCACCATCTTCACAGACAAACAGCACTTCCGCCTTCTCCTTACGGAAAATCCACTCCCGAAGCAGTTCCGGCGTGGCCACTACCTGGTCTTCCATGTGTTCATAAGCTGCCAGTTTCTGAATGAAACTGAGAATCAGCGGGCAATCTTCTTCTGTTGCGATTCGAAAAGTCATATTGTTCATGAATCTACCTTGTTATCGTATTATCCAATTCTGATTATCTGGTTCCCAGAATCGTCACTTCTGAAATTGCGGTATCGGCATATTTGGTACCGGTTTCAGCATCCATAATGGTAACAATAATGCGATCTGTATTGATGGGGCGGTCCAGATACAATTCAGCAGGTTTATAATCTCCTGTAGCAAAGGGAACATCATCCATTCCCGGATACATTACATTCAAATCTAACTCATAATAGGTGCCGTTACAGAAATCAATAGACACCTTAGTAGGCTTACCGTTAATGGTATAACGATATTTGGTCTTCAGATATCCGGAATAGACCAGGACTTTCTTCACATCATGATAGCCATCGAAGTAGTAAGTCAGGCCTTCATAGATCCCATCTCCGTCAACACCTTCTACCCATGCTGTAGCCAACTCTCCGTCAATGGTATTGGATGGCCAGTAAGTTGCACCATCCACCGATGATGCCTTAAGCGTAGATGATGCATCCACGGACTGAATGGGAATCTGGTAATATTCCTTGTCTATCTGGTTAGATTCTGAAGCTCCTTCCCATACAGGAGCTTCTTCTGCAGGTTCTGCTGTTTCAGTAATGGCACTTCCGGGCTGACTTTCGGTTTGTGCTACAGCTTGACCCTCAACTTGCTCATCCGTCTCAGAATCTACCTCTTCCACCACAGTTTCTTCCTTAGACTTATCCACGACACGGGTAATTAGACGTGTGCATAAAAAAGCAATTCCGAAGGATACGATAAGAGCAATCACCGCAATCAGAATTCCAAGCCAAACAGGCACTGCACCTTTACTCTTGCCACCATTCGGTGCAAGAGGAGCACCACACCCCATACAGTATTGTGAGCCCCCATAATTGGCGGCTCCGCAACGTCCACAATATACAAATTGATTATCCATAAATTGTTCCATTTCCTGCCGAACATTTACAATTCGGCATCCTATATTTTATTCTACCACCTTGGTATACAAGAACAAGGTCTGAACCTCATCTGTATAATCATTGGCAGGAATTAATTCTAACATGGTTTTCTTATAGGTGTCTCCATATTTCTTGCGATAGAACAGCGTAAGGGCATCCTGATGATTCTTAAAATATTCACTTAGATATGCCCTGTCGGTCTTCGCCAGATATTCCGCCATATCATCCGAATAGAGTTGCTCGGAATGAGCAAACGCAGACATCCACTCAGATAACTTATTGGAAGTAATGCGCTCATTCTTACGGTCTTCTTCACTCATATTAATAATCTGATAGGAATCATCCGCAAGATTTATCTTGAAAATCTTCGTATAGCGTGCACACAATGCAACATGTGCATCTCTCTGACCTCGTCTGTCAACACCCTTCTTCTGATAATAGTTCTTCTTGTCTTCATACATGCGCTGATCGGCAAGTACCGCAATCTGATGAAGTGTCATATTCTCTGCATCATTCTTGGATACAAATCCACAGGAAATCGCAAGATGATCAACCAGTTCACCGCTCCACTTCTCAGTCAGTTCCTCGATATCCTTCTTAATCTCTGCCAGATGTTCATCATCTGCATAGATTAAGGCAACGAATTCATCACCACCGGTTCTGTATAACTTGCCATATGCGCCAAGGCTCTGCTCCATGCACTGGCATGCGCCGACAATCAGTTCGTCACCGGCTTCATGTCCCAGTGTATCATTAACCTGCTTCAAACTATTAATATCCATGGAGGCATATACGAAATTATCCTTAAGACCATCTGCCTCCAGTGCAACGATGTCTTCTTCGTATGCACGACGATTATAGAAACCGGTCAATTCATCCGTGTTGGACTTCTGAATCCACTGTTCCACATTCTTCTTCTCTTCATCAATGTTACGAATTGCATAGATTACTCTATCAAGAGGTCCGTCTGTTGTTCCACCAATTCGAATATACTGTGCTCTGAACCAGCCGTCCTTATTATGCTGGAACTCAGCAGAAATCAGTTTCTCATTCTTCATTCGATCTGACAGTGTAGATAAATTGGTATAAGCCCAGAAACGTTCCTTCTGTTTAGAGACAACACCACTCATCAGACCCTTATTCAGAGTTGTATGAGGATCTCTCTTAATATCCAGTCTCTCGCTCTCACTATCTTCCACATCAAATCGTCTTACAGTCTGACCTACGAAAT
>JAZLHG010000190.1:0-2473 GCA_045616705.1 Lachnospiraceae bacterium
AAGGAGAGACTTGAGAGCTTAACGCAGACCGTTGCAGGTAAGGAAATCAGTATCTATGACAAGCATTGCCTCCATTTATCCCAGGAGGAGATTGATGCGAATCTGGCTGCAGGTAAGCCCTATGTAATCCGTCAGAATAATCCGCAGGAGGGTACAACAACTTTTCACGATGAGATTTACGGAGACATTACAGTTGATAACTCCGAGTTAGATGATATGATTCTGATTAAGTCAGACGGATATCCCACCTACAACTTTGCAAATGTAGTGGATGACCATTTAATGGGGATTACTCATGTGGTTCGTGGTAATGAATATCTTTCTTCTTCTCCCAAGTACAACAGATTATATGATGCATTTGGATGGGAAGTTCCCGTATATGTACACTGTCCGTTAATTACCGATGAAGAGCATAAGAAATTAAGCAAGAGAAGCGGACATTCTTCTTTTGAAGATCTTATTGAGCAGGGCTTTGTAACGGAAGCGGTAGTGAATTTCGTGGCACTTCTTGGCTGGAGTCCGGAAGATAATGTAGAGATGATGTCTCTTGACGAACTGATTGAGAAATTTGATTATCATCATATCAGCAAGTCACCTGCAGTATTTGACTTTACGAAGTTAAAATGGTTAAACGGTGAGTACTTCAAGGCTATGGATTTCGATCGATTCTATGAGCTGGCAGAGGACACCATTAAATCTGTTGTAACAAAGGATTATGATTTTAAGAAGATTGCAGCCTTGGTGAAGACAAGAATTGAGGTGCTTCCGGATATTAAGGACCATATTGATTTCTTCGAACAGGTTCCGGAGTATGATATTGCAATGTATTCTCATAAGAAGATGAAGACAGATGCGGCATCCTCCCTTGCGGTTCTTAAGGACATTCTTCCTGTGTTTGAGGCACATACCGATTATACCAATGATGCATTGTATACTTTGATTTCCGGCTATGTTGCTGAGCACGAGGTGAAGAATGGATATGTTCTCTGGCCCATTCGTACCGCAGTATCCGGTAAGCAGATGACACCCGGTGGCGCAACAGAGATTATGGAGATTCTTGGCAAGGAAGAGAGTATCGCAAGAATTAAGGCCGCAATTGAGAAACTGAGTGCGGAGATTTCATAGCATTAGGGCAATATAAGGTTAACATAATTTAAATATTGGTTTACATAACGAATGATACATTTAAATAAAGAACAAAAGCGGGCCGTCTGTCATAAGGACGGTCCCATGCTTGTTCTGGCAGGACCCGGAAGTGGTAAAACGGCTGTTCTGACAGAACGAATTGCATTTCTGATTGAGGAGGCACACATTCCTCCGGAGCACATTCTGGTGCTTACATTTTCCAAAAAGGCTGCACTTGAGATGCAGAGGCGATTTCGAATCCAACACAGTTCATTTCCTGTTCATTTTGGGACATTTCATTCTGTTTTCTATCATATTTACAGACGACATAATCCCCGGCCGATTGCGGTTGTAACCGATAAACAAAAACATACAATTCTATTTGATATTTGTCATAAATTTGCACTGCATGAGACTAATCTGAAGACGGTCTTAGATTTGGCAGATGGGATCTCTTTTTATAAAAATCTCCATAGAATTCCCGATTATTTAACGGGTGAATATCAAAACAAATTCATGGATATCGTATCTGCTTATGATACCCGACTAAGGAATGCTAATCTGGTAGATTTTGACGATATGTTGCTTAGAACTTTCGAACTGATTAGTACGCATCCGGATGTACTTAAATATTATAGAAATTTATATCGCTATATTCTGGTTGATGAATTTCAGGATTGCAATGATTTGCAATACACCTTAGTGAAGCTTCTCGCCGGAGATTCGGCCAATTTGTTTGCTGTGGGGGATGATGATCAGTCGATATACAGTTTCCGCGGTGCAGATAGCAGGATGATGCAGAACTATTTATCGGATTATCCTTCCTGCCGTTTGATTAACTTACTCCGCAATTATCGTTGTAGCAGTACAGTCATTGATGCGGCATATGAACTTGTTTGTCATAACACCATTAGAATTTGCAAGCCCAAACAACTTCCGTCAGTACTGAGAGGTGCCGGAACGGTACGCGTGATACGGGTACGCAATGCATATGAGGAAGCAGAAGAAGCCTATAGGCTTATTCAGAAGCTGGCAGAAGAAGGCGTACAACTTCATAATATTGCCGTACTGTATCGCTCAAATCAATGCGCTGATTATTTAAAAGAATTCTTAGAGTGTCAGAGTCTTCCTATGACCGGAACCGTAAGAAACAGGGATATTTGTTCGGAATCTATGGAAGATGTTCTTGCTTATTTGAAACTGTCTCAGCACCAATGTGATCGGAGTTTGTTTCTTAGAATTTTGAACAAACCGGATCGCGGACTTGTAAGGGAATGTATTGGAAACTGCCATGATTATGAAGAATTTCGGCATTATGCTACGGCGTATTATGCAGATGACGCCACAT
>JAZLHG010000191.1:0-2170 GCA_045616705.1 Lachnospiraceae bacterium
AAGGATGCAGATGGCTCATCAAGAAGCATCAGTTTCGGCTCCATCGCAATAATTGTTGCGATGGCCGCCATTCTCTTCTCACCCATAGACAACCTGTAATTATGTCTGTCTCTTAACCCTATAAGCCCCAGTTCTTCAAGAACCCTTTCTGCGTTCTTCACAGCCTCTTCACGGCTCATGCCGTAGTTCATGGGGCCGAAAATCATATCCTCCATTACCGTAGGCATAAACATCTGATTATCGGAATCCTGCATTACAATTCCGATCTGTTTCCTGATCGCACTAAGATTCTTGCGGTTAAGAGTTAGTTCTTCAAATTGAATCTGCCCCGCCGGTTCAATCAACCCAAGAATAGCTTTCATAAACGTGCTTTTGCCGGCACCGTTAGGTCCAATCAGTCCAATTCGTTCTCCCTCTCTCATCTGAAAGGAGATGTCATTTAACACCGTTCTCTCTCTGTTATATGCATATTGAAGGTTTGAAATCGTAAGCATCTTCATACCACCTTATCAGGAAAATAATGACCCCAATAGAACAGGGATATTATAAATTCGTACAACTACCATTAAGCCGATTACCACTAGGGCGATGATACCGGAAATAACATTTCTACTGCCATAAGGATCAGGTAGATCACCGCTATACCCCCTAAGCAGCATGCTGTCATACAGATTCTCTGCCCGGTCCATACTTCGGAGTAAGAGCTGTCCCAAGAAGGTTCCCCAGAACTTCACGTGAACGCCCTTCTGGCCCGGTGCCCGCAGATGATAGGCCGTAATCAGCTGACCGGTCTCGGTAAGCAGTACACTAATATATCGATAAGTAAGCAGAATCAGGGATGTCATAGTCCTTGGTACATATAGTCGTCTAAGTGCCACACAAACTGCTTCAATCTGGGTGGTTGCAATCAATAAGAAAGATGCCATCAGACAGAATACGCCCTTAAGCATCAGTACCAACATAGAGATTACACCTCCGCTGATGCCGGTCGAACCGATGGTCATCACAATCTCTTTATCAAAAAAAGGATTGAAAATACCTACAATACACACAAGGGGCATCACGATTCTCAATCTGTAGAAGCAACTTCTGACTCGGATTCCGCTAATCTGATATCCGACTACCACAAATAGCAACATGGCAAACAATCCGGTAATTTCATATCGATGGAAGGACACCGTAATCAGAATATATGCAATTGTCATCATGAATTTGGCTAAGGGACCCGCCCTGTGTAAGGGCGAGTCCATTGCTGCCAATTCATCCATTGCCAGAAGTTCGTACCCGGCAAGTTCTGCTCTGTTCATTCTATTTCCCAAAAAAACAATTCAATTTCTATTTGGCTTCTCTACGTCTGCGAACAATGCCGCCGGTCATGGAGATCAGACCTGCTAAAGCTGCAACAATTACAGAGCCCACCACACCGGATACCGTTGTTCCTACAGGGCTCTCCTCATTACTCTTAAAGGCATAATCCGGAAGAAATGCTGTTGCAGCCTGAATCTGGGCAGCCTTGTCACTTACACTGCTCTCAATACCATAGTCATCTTCCGATAATCCCATATTCTCGGCATAACCTTCTTCCGCATTACCAAATAAAGACCACTCAAGGCCGTCCGGATTGCTGCTGGCAAGAAGAGATACCCCTCCGCCAACCAGGACGGTCACTGCTGCAAGCACTGCAATAACTCCTTTGAAGCTCATCTTACTAGCAGCACCATCCTTTGCATCCGAATCCATCAGAAGTTCCGGTCTTACTTCATATACAAATATCAGTACTGCAGCTGTAATCAGGCCTTCTACCAGACCGATTGCCAGGTGAATTGGCTGCATTAACATGAGGAAAGAACCAAAGGGAAGATCTGTAATTCCGGATAAAGAAGTCTCAATTACAACAGAGAATGCACCTAGCTGAAGGGTTAATACCGCACCCAGAATGGCAGCAAGTGCAACCTTGATTCTACCTGCCTTGGGGCTACTTCCGCCTAATTTACTTCTCATAATCGGACGATAAATCAGGAAATATCCTACGAAACATCCATAAAATGCCATATTCCATACATTCGCACCCAGTGCCATCAATCCACCATCGGCAAAAAACAGACATTGGATGGCAAGCACCGCTATCATGGACAGGAATCCTGCAAAGGGACCAAGCATTGCGGTAAGT
>JAZLHG010000192.1:0-3197 GCA_045616705.1 Lachnospiraceae bacterium
CCGCCAAATCCCGGCTCTACAGTCATAATCAGAACCATATCAACAGATGATAAATAAGGTCTCAGAACTGAAACACTGGTGTTGGGCTTAATGGAAATACCAACCTTCATGCCATAACTGTGAATCTTGTCAATGGTATCACCAATACTGCCACATGCTTCATAATGAAAAGTAATACGGTCTGCTCCGGCATCATAGAAATCACGAATATAACGCTCGGGCTTCTCAATCATAAGATGTACATCAAATGTCTTCTTGGTGACTTTCCTCGCAGAGGCAATGACGGGAATTCCGAAGGAAATATTGGGAACGAAATTACCATCCATCACATCAATGTGAAAATAATCCGCTCCTGCTTCATCGGCAATCCGCATCTGCTCTCCTAAGCAAGTTAAATCCGCTGCCAAAATAGATGGTGCAAGAATGTACATATCTGTCTCCTTTATCGATAATGTTTCGCTGCATTCTTCAGCTCTTCATAAATCTGCTTATAGTTGTTATATCTGCTCTCGGATATGATGCCGTCCTCTACTGCTGATTTCACAGCACAGTCCGGTTCATGGGTATGAGAACAAGGTTGAAAACGGCAATCCGTATAAGGCCTGAATTCCTCATAGTATCCGCTTAACGCTTCATGTGTAACTCCATATACATCAAAGGATGTAAATCCCGGTGTATCCATAATATAGGTGTCATCACCAATGGGAATAATCTCCGAATGTCTGGTCGTATGTCTGCCTCTTAACAGTTTCTTACTGATCTCACCGGTCTCCACCATCACATTACTCTGCAGACAATTAATGATGGAGGATTTGCCTACGCCGGAAGGTCCTGCAACCGTTGTGGTCTTGCCCTTCAGAAGTTCCTTAAGTCGGTCGATTCCTGCTTCCTCAGCCGCACTGGTAAATAGAATCTCACAACCGGAAGATGCATAAATCTGTCTGACCTCTTCCATTTCCTGCTCAGTGACCAAGTCCTCTTTGTTGAAGCAGAGAATAATGGGCACATCCTGCTGCATATACTGTAGAAGCAGCTTATCTAACAGCAAGAAATTAGGAATAGGCGACACAAGTGCAAAAATGAGCAGTGTCTGGTCCACATTTGCCACCTGCGGTCTGATCAGTTCATTCCGTCTACTAAGAATTTCGGTAATACTGCCCTCCAAATCCTGCTCACTTAAAATATTCAGTTCAACATAATCGCCTACAAGAGGCTTCTGCTTATTGGATCTGAAAATGCCCTTTGCTTTGCATTCATAGACCTTGCCATCAGTGGCATATACATAATAGAAGCCTGCGATCCCTTTGATGATTCTTCCCTGCATCTACTACTCCTGTTTGAATGCAAGGGCTACAGGGGAAGTCTCATGGAACTGCTCATCCACACCCTGGTAATTGATCTTCAGGTATCCCATTTCTGTAGAAATACCGGTCTGAATTACGGTATAAGGGAAGGAAGTTGTGGTAAATCTGCCAACCTCCGCATTGGTCAAATCAGAAATCGTAATAACCGCTTCCGTACCGATAAAGTAATCAGCCGGAGCTTCTACGATGGTCTGGCAGGTATAGGTAGAACCACCAAGACTGACAACGAAGTCAATTAATGTACCCTGTGTCACTTCCGAATCCGGTGCATAGGACTGGGATAATACCAGGCCTGCATTAACAGAGTCATTATGCTCCTCCGTAATGGTACCCCAATTAAGGCCTGCGGTTGTCAGCATAGACTTGGCTGTTGTCTCATCCTTGCCTACCAAATCGGGAACCTTAATCTTGGTATCGGACTCTCCTACCACACCACCGTTACCGGGATCGCTGATTCCACCCATAACGGATCCACCGTTTACATATACGGTAATGGTACTTCCCTTCGGTGCGGTTGTTGCACCCAGTGGTGTCTGTGCAGTAACAGCACCCTGCGGAAGGGCAGGATTATTAACAGATTCCACTGCCATATTAAAGCCTTCGCCGTCAAGAATTACTCTGGCTTCGGCCTCACTCTTACCAACTACATCCGGTACCGGAACACCTTCCGCCTTACCGGAACTGATTACAATTTCAAGCTGTGTACCGGGCGCAACAGACTCACCTGCAGGAGGAGTCTGGAACATGATTACATCTTTCTCATATCGGTTAGATACTTCACGCTTGGCAGAAGCAGTAAGTCCGGCATCTAAAAGCAGCTTCTCCGCCTCCTTCATGGTCTTGCCAACCAAATCGGGAACGATAACCTCTCCCACTTCAGCTTCAATTTGGGTATCACCCTTAGACTTATCAAATAAGTGAAGGACCTTACCACCAATAAAGTAAATTGCGGCCGCTGCGATCAGAATACCTGCAACAATCAAGAGAATCGTCATGATTCGTTCCATCTTCGGATCTACATCATCCTCATCCGGGAAATCGTCATCATATCCGTCTCTGTAATCTTCTCTGTAATCCTCTTCCTCAACCTGATGTCCGCGGCTGATTCTGCCATGCGCATCTTCTTCCTGCGGAGGATAAGGATATCTGCTCTCCTGCTGTTTACGGGGTGAGAAGTAATCCTTCTCCGGATACTCCGGCTGCTCCTCATAACCCGGCTGCTGATAAGCCTGTTCCGGCTCATGGGCAGGCTGCTCGTATTCCTGCTGTTTATTGTAATTACCTGCAAGATAAGCATCTCTGTTCATCTGCTGGCGAAGATTCTCGCGATCATCATCTGAGATTGCCTTGGTTCCCTGATTACTGGGTGCATCATTAATCACCACGAAATCCTCATCCGGGTTCACAAAAGCATATTTCAAGTCACGGATCAGCTCGTCAACGCTTGTATAACGACGGTCCGGATTCTTCTGGGTACACTTAAAAATAATCTGCTCAAGGCTGATCGGCACCTCAGGCACATAAACTCTGGGTGAGGGCATCTCATCCTGAATATGCTTAATTGCAATGGCAACAGTGGTCTCACCATCAAACGGTACACGACCGGTCACCATCTCAAATAATGTAATACCGATGGAATAAATATCCGACTTGGCATCAGAATAACCACCTCTGGCCTGCTCGGGGGATGTATAATGCACGGAACCCATAGCATGGCTGGTAATGGTATCCGATGAAGCCGCACGGGCAATACCAAAGTCGGCAACCTTCACATTACCATCCTTGGAAATAATAATATTCTGCGGCTTAATATCTCTATGCACTATGTGCTGT
>JAZLHG010000193.1:0-3589 GCA_045616705.1 Lachnospiraceae bacterium
TCCATGCCAATATATCTTGCCGGTTTCTCTACATTTAACAGAATCTCATCACTAAGTGCCAGTTTTCTCATAAACACTCCATATATATCAATTTCAGCGCATAAAAATACTACATATAGTATAGGTTAATGAATGTCAAAAATCAAATGGAAAGTAAAAAAGGATGGGTAAAAACCCATCCTTAAATACGATGTCTAATTACTTGTACAGAAGATATACGTCTGTATGTCCCTTAATAGTACTGAAGTCACAACTGTACTTATCAAATCCCAGCTTCGGGTGATGAGGAGGAGATACAGGTCTTGCAGAACAACTGTCTCTGATATGCTGTACATCCAGCAGATCACCGGTTACTCCATCATAGAAGCGAACAGTCCAGACAATATAGTAATGAGCCTTGATTGCTCTATCTTCTGTAATGTTCTTCCAGGAACCCTCCCAACCTACGAAATCATATCCATCAATACAAGGATCTGCAGGATCAGGAAGAGATGAACCATAGGGAACCACTTCTGTCTTCCATAATTCATTGTTCCAGCCGTTATACCATCTTACTACACATGTAACACCGGGAACACCCTTCTGACCATCCCACCAAGGAAGGAACGGTGCTGATGTATTATCATTCACCTTCTTCACAGTTGATACAGGATTGGTTGCAGGTGCATAAGGTGTATTATTCACATACATACCAAGAATTAACTTGTCAGATCTTACATTAAATGCAGAATCTGTCCATCCTAAAAAAGTAAATCCGTTGACGGCTGTATCAGTAGGAATAATTGCTGTTCCCCCATCTGAAACCTGCTGTACATTCGTCTTCGTTCCATACATAAATGTAACTGTATGTTTCGTCTTAGCTTCAACGGAACTTGTCATAAGCAGACAACATACACCTGCTAATGCAATACCGCCGATAACCAGCTTCTTGATTAAGCCCTTCATATTAATTACCTCCTAACCCCTTAAAAACATGTTACGTAAACTTATTATACAATCCAAAAGGGAAAAAATCCAGTATATTTTGGTATATTTTATAACATTTTTACGATTATCGATTAGCAAGTTCTGTGGTGATATCTTCCCAGTTTAAATCGCATTCCGCCATAAGCACCATTACATGATACAGGAAGTCCGCAATCTCATATTTCACCTCTTCATGATCGGGATTCTTAGCTGCAATCACAATTTCTGTAGCTTCCTCTCCCACTTTCTTCAGAATCTTGTCAATACCTTTATCAAACAGGTAATTGGTATACGATCCCTCCTTGGGATGTTCCTTACGATCCATGATCACATTGTATACGTCCTCAAAGACCTTAAGCGGATTGGTCTCCTGATAATCTGTATGAACAATTTCGGTAAAGAAGCAGGAACGATTTCCTGTATGGCAAGCAGCACCGATCTGACGTACCTTGGCAAGAAGCGTATCATGATCACAGTCAATGGTAAGGCTTCTTACATACTGATAGTGTCCACTTGTGTCGCCTTTAATCCACAACTCATTACGGGATCTGGAATAATAGGTCATCTTTCCGGTTCTGACGGTTGTCTCGAAAGCTTCTCGGTTCATATATGCAACCATTAGAACTTCATCTGTCTTATAATCCTGTACAACAACTGTGAGATGTCCATCGGAATTAAGTTTAAAATCATCCCATTTCAGACTACTCTCAAAAGTATTCACCAAAATTCCGTTCTGTTTACAACGAATTTTGGCCTCGTTCACATTAATGTCATTAACACAAGGTCCGGTAACGGCAACAATATTCTCTGAAGACAGGCAGGATAACAACAAGTCCTCCTCCATTTTATCCGCAAACTGAATCAATGGAATATCCACATTACCAGCGTCCACATAGGGAAATTTACAAATAACACCTGACAAATATTCTTCGGTGAGACAATTTGAAATTTGGTCTGCACTTGAAGCACAAGCCAATAGTTTATCCTTGCCAAAACGTTTGGACGCTTCTTCCACCAGCGCAACATTGGACGGCTTATCAAGATTCAGCGCAACAGACTTCGCACCGGTATAAATGTATTTCTTAACATCTTCAAGACGTTTAATGTTACCTGCTGTAATAGAAGGAATATCAATCATCTTATTGATCCTGCGCATTGCCAGAATATTCTTCTCATGCTCTTCATCATCTGTAGACAAATCTACTATAAAGAGCTGATCGGCACCTGTACTGGCCAAAGACATTACATATTCCTCCAGAGAAGCAACACCTGTTCCATCTGCGGTTATCGGTTGCCCATTCTGAAGATAAATACATGGAATAAACAATTTATTAGACATTATAAAGTTCCTTTCGTACTTAATACATCGGTGATACGTTCATCAAACTGCGTTGCCTGATCGAGTGCCTTAGCAAATGACTTAAACATCGCCTCCGCAATGTGGTGAGAATTCACACCTGATATCACCTTAATATGCAGATTCATACCTGCAGAATAACTGATTGCATAGAAAAACTCCCGAATTAATTCCGTATCAAGATATCCGATTCGCTCAGTAGGGAAGTCTGCTTCATAAGAAAAATACGGTCTTCCGCATAAGTCTACCGCACACAAAACCAAGGCATCATCCATGGGCAGAATCATATGACCATATCTGGCAATTCCCTTCTTGTCACCAATGCACTTACCAATCGCATTACCAATTACGATTCCGGTATCCTCAACTGTATGGTGCCCATCAACCTTCAAATCTCCGGATACCGTAAGTTCCATATCAAATAGGCCATGTCTTACAAAACCTTCCAACATGTGATCGAAAAAACCGATACCTGTATCAATAGAAGCATTTCCGTTACCATCAAGATTCAGGTTACATTTAATCTGCGTTTCTTTTGTTTTACGTTCAAGTGAAGCTGTTCTCTCCATAAATAACTCCTTACTGATTCTTACGAACACGGATTGAATTCGCATGAGCTGTCAATCCTTCCGCATCTGCAAAACGAGCAATGTCCTCTGCAACAGGAAGCAATGCATCCTTGGAATAAGAAATAATACTGGTCTTTTTAATATATGCATCGACGCCAAGTGGTGAGAAGAATCTTGCTGTTCCATTTGTAGGAAGAACATGGTTGGGACCTGCATAATAATCTCCTAAAGGTTCTGATGAATATTCCCCAAGGAAAATAGCACCTGCATTATTCACCTTCGTCATGGTCTCAAACGGATTCCTGGTAAGAATCTCCACATGCTCCGAAGCAATGGTATTCGCTGCCTCAAGACCTTCCTCCATCGTTTCTGCAATCAGGATATAACCGTAGTTCTCAAGAGATGTCTTAATAATCTCAGGTCTGCTCAGTTCACCAATGAATCGATCAACCTCTGCGCTAACCTTTTCAGCCAATTCCCTAGAAGTTGTAATCAGAATTGCCGACGCAAGCTGATCATGTTCTGCCTGTGATAACAAATCTGCCGCAACATAAGTAGGGTTTGCCGTTTCATCTGCGATAACCAGAATCTCACTGGGTCCTGCTACAGAATCTATACTTACAAATCCAAAAACCGCTTTCTTGGCCAATGCTACGAAAATATTGCCGGGTCCAACAATTTTGTCTACTTTGGGAAC
>JAZLHG010000194.1:0-7172 GCA_045616705.1 Lachnospiraceae bacterium
GAAGTGTCACATCCGGCTTGCCCTCTTCATGAAACACAAGGCTTCCTTCAATCACATAACCAATCTGTTCATGCACATGTGCATGCATGGCACCCTGGGCACCGGCCTCAAACAGCAACTCAACATTCATGATATTGTCACTGTATGCCAGAACCTTTCTCAGTACACCGCCACCTAAATCCTGATATTCTTTGTCAGCATTAACAACGTACATAGTTCCCCCACTTATCTCTGTACACGTCCTGAACCATCGCCACCTGCAAGATTATCTACTTCAGCTCTGGTCACTACATTAAAGTCTCCCGGAATGGTATGCTTCAGTGCAGATGCTGCCACACCGAACTCCAGTGCGTCCTTCATATTCTTGCCATCCAGCAAGCCGCAAATCACACCTGCAGCGAAAGAATCCCCGCCACCTACTCTGTCAACAATAGGTGTGATGGAGTAAGTCTTGGAATGATAGAACTCTCTGGTTGTACCATCCATAATACATGCACTCCATCCGTTGTTGGATGCGGAATAAGACTGTCTTAATGAACTAACCACATACTTGAAACCAAACCGATCTGCCATCTGGTTAAATACATCTTCATAACCTGCAAGATTCAATTCACCCTTGGTAACGTCGGTCTCTTTCGCTTTGAATCCGAGAACCTTATCTGCATCTTCCTCGTTACCGATGCACACATCAACATACTGCATCAGGTTCGTCATTACCTTCTGTGCCTTTTCGGATGACCATAATTTTTTGCGGAAATTAAGGTCAACAGAAACGGTAACACCGGCCTTCTTCGCAGCCTTAAGTGCTGCTTCTGTCAGCTCAATCGCGCTGTCGGAAACAGCGGGTGTAATACCTGTAAAGTGGAACCAGTCCACATCCTTAAAGATTGCATCGAAATCAAACTCAGATACCTTCGCTGTTGAAATAGAGCTGTGTGCTCTGTCATAGACAACATTGCTGGCTCTCATTGCGGAACCAGTCTCAAGGAAATAGATTCCAAGTCTCTCTCCGCTTTTTGAAATATAATCTGTTCCTACATTGAACTTTCTAAGAGCCGCTACAGCACATGCGCCGATGGGATTATCGGGAACTGCTGTAACAAACTGTGTATCGTATCCGAAATTTGCAAGAGATACTGCCACATTGGCCTCTCCGCCACCGTAACATACATCGAACTCATCTGCCTGAAGAAAACGCTCATTATTGGGAGTAGACAGTCTGAGCATAATCTCTCCCATGGTTACTACTTTTTTCATGTTCTTCGTTCTCCTAAATCTAGCCTCTAATCTGCTTAACAAGAGCAACAGCCTCTGCTGTTAATGCTTCAATCTTGTCAAACTCGCCATTGTTAATTAAATCCGCCTTAACCATCCAGCTGCCACCGCAGGCTGCAATCTTGTTGCATCCAAGGTAATCGGGAAGGTTCTTCGCATTAATTCCTCCTGTGGGCATGAACTTAACCATTGTGTAAGGTGCTGCCATAGCCTTAATCATAGCAACTCCACCAGCCTGTTCTGCAGGGAAGAACTTAATAATCTTCAGTCCTCTCTTCACGCCCTGTGCAACCTCCGAAGGGGTAATGCATCCGGGGCAAACAGGAATATTCTTGCTGATACAGTAATCAACAATTTCAGGGTCAAATCCCGGGCTGACAATGAACTTGGCACCGGCTGCAACAGCACGGTCAACCTGCTCAATGGTCAGAACGGTTCCAGCACCTACTAACATATCGGGGAAATTCTCTGTCATCACCTTAATGGAATCAGCTGCTGCCTCTGTTCTGAATGTTACTTCCGCACACTTAAGCCCACCTCTGCAAAGCGCTTCTGCAAGAGGCTTCGCATCCTCAACACGATTTAATACAACAACCGGCACAACGCCATATCCTGATAACTGTTCTAAAACATCACTCATAACGATTCTCCTATTATTCTCCGCAGCCGTTTAAGGCTCACGAATTTATTACTTAAGATCGGATATGGCAATATTATCCATATCATCAAATACCTGGTTCTCACCACCCATTGCCCAAATGAATGTATAGTTACAGGTTCCTGCACCGGAATGGATAGACCATGACGGTGAAATCACTGCTTCCTCATTCTT
This sequence comes from Lachnospiraceae bacterium, assembly GCA_045616705.1. GTDB lineage: Bacteria > Bacillota > Clostridia > Lachnospirales > Lachnospiraceae > UBA2868. The sequence goes on from JAZLHG010000194.1 coordinate 2,108, forward strand.
CATGACAATATGTCTTGTCTCATCTCCCTCGCCCATGAAGTGGAATACTACCTGATCTTCAGGAACTTCGAAGTAAGTGTAAATCTCCATACGTCTCTCATGTGTATGAGCGGGCATGGTGTTCCACACACTACCCGGGGCAAGAACTGTCATGCCCATGCATAGCTGACAGGTGGGCAGAACATCGGGGTGAATAAACTGGTTGATTACTCTCTTATTACTGGTCTCAGCGGCACCCACCGGACGCTTAACGGCATCTTCAAAGGTAAGCAGCTTGGTCTCATATGCTCTGTGAGCAGGAGCACTTACCATGTAGAACTTAGAAGGCTTGCTCTCATCATCTGAAGAGAAGAGCACCTCTTTTGCACCCATCGTAATATATAAGCAATCTTTGTACTGCAAATTGTAAACTGTGCCATCAACCTTGATCTGTCCTGATCCGCCCAGGTTAAAGATACCGATTTCTCTTCTCTGCAGAATATAGTCGGTACCGAAATTAGCATACACTTCAATGCCATCATCCAGTGAAACTTCCTTGGTAACAGGCATGCATCCCAACGTAACCATTCTGTCTACATGGGAATAAACTGCTACCACCTTGTCCTTCTGATACAATCCGGTAATTAAGAATTCATCTCTTAACTCCTGCGTGGTGTATCTCTTCACATCTCTCTGATTTACAGAATAACGAATGTCCATAATTGTACGCCTTCCTGTTTGTTCAAAACATTTTCAAAGTAATTTTATCAACTAACAACCATCAACTAACATATTCATCAACTAACATGTTACTTAACAAAAATCATCATATCACCATTTTTTCTGTTTGAAAAGTGCACGAAATGTAAAAAAAACGACCTGATTTTAGGTAAAAAAACACAACACCAAGGGTGTTGTGTCTAAAAATAGCATGTTAATGAATCAAAAATCTCAATTTATGCAGCCTTTTGATCTTCCTTTTTCAGGAATCGTACCATCACCAGAATTGCTACCACATCGATAACAACCGCGATTACAATTGTTGCAATTCCCATATAGATTCCGGCCCGAGAAGCAACTGCACCGATGATACTGGGCATCAGAATGGAACCGAAGCTTGCAATGGTCAGAATAAAACTCCAAGACGTGGGATACTTCTCGGTAAGATGACCTGCAAAGGATACGGTTGTAGGATAAATACCGGCCATGGAGAATCCGAATCCTACAATACCAATCATAATCAATACCGGAGACTTCACAAACAGAAGGAACACGAAGAAGACTGCCATGAAAATACCCATGAGTTTAATCATGGTATATTTGTTGGCCCTTGTTGACAGATAAGCAACCGTCAGTCTTCCGATTAGCATCATCAGCCACTGCACAGTAGCAGTCATCTGAGACAGGGTTCCGGTAAGCAGTCCTGTATCCTTGAAATAGGTGATCATCCATCCGATTACACCCTGTTCTGCACATAAGTAGAAAAAAAGTGTAGCAATGCTTAAGTAGAAAATCGGCTCTTTGAAGAATCCCAGGTTAGAGCCATCCTTCTCCTTCTTCGCCAGTTTATCTCTGTTGAAATCATCCCAAGGCATCAAGAAATAGGTCAGCCAGCTGACAATACCGCAGATTAGCAGCATGACACAGGCATAAATCCAGTTATCTTCCGATGATTTGGTCATGAGTGACAGTATAAGCGGGAATAACAATGCACCAACGGAGAAGCTTGCATGAAGACCGTTTAACATCCAGATCTGTCCGGTGGAGATAGAATTGATTCTGGAATTACAATAATTACTGGAAGCACCTCTTGCAATTCCGGTGAACAGAAACGCAACAAGCAGTGCTATTTTCCCTGAGCATAGCAGAATCATCAGATATGCAATGGGGTAAGTAATATTAAATACCAGAATACTCTTCTTCCTGCCGATTGCCATGGGTAACATACCCGCAAGGAAGCTGGACGCCAGGTTGCCAACGGAATGAATGGATACCAGCAGTCCGCAGAATACATAGTCAAGTCCTCTCGCTTCTCTGAGAAAAGGCATAACAGACCCGATGGATAATGCCATAATACCGTTCAGCATGAAGACACCATAAGTCATAAAAAACGACTTCTTGTGTGATGGGGAAAAATTTAAATTCATAATACAACACCCTTTTATTTCAAATATTCAGCCTGTAATGAACGAACAACTGACCAAATGGTAATCCATAACCTCCATGCCTGTCAAATACTTCCTTCGGAAAATAATGCACACCTCGAAAACACGTTCGATTTTCTATTGATTTTTAGAACACATGTTTGTATAATGATAGCGAAGGGAGTTATTCTTATGTTTGAACTGCAGGAACCGAATTTAATAGAGCAGAAGTTAGAGATTCTATCCGATGCAGCCAAATATGACGTTGCCTGCACCTCCAGTGGTGTGGATCGTCGTGGTCAGAAGGGAATGCTGGGGAACTCCTGTGCTTCCGGTGTCTGCCATACCTTTGCGGCAGACGGCAGATGTGTATCTCTGCTTAAGGTACTCATGAGCAATCACTGTATCTACGACTGTAAGTATTGTAAGAATCGTAGGTCTAACGATATTCCCAGAGCAACCTTTACACCGGATGAACTCTGCAGCTTAACCATCGAATTCTATAAGCGCAATTATATCGAAGGGCTGTTCCTAAGTTCCGGTGTGATTCAGAGTCCCGACTATACCATGGAACAGATGTGCAATGTGCTAAGACTTCTGAGAACCAAGTACCACTTCAATGGATATATCCATGTGAAGGCCATTCCGGGAGCCTCTTCAGAGCTGGTATACTCTGCAGGTTTATTGGCAGATCGAATCAGCATGAATATTGAACTCCCCACCGAGACCAGCCTACATAATCTTGCTCCCAACAAGTCCATGACTACCATTCTTCGTCCCATGAATCAGATTTCTGAGACCATTGCCGCCCACAGACTGGCAATCGGTAAGGACATGCGCATGGAACGTGCCGGCATCAACCAGCATCTTATGAACAGCATTTTCGGTTCAGATGTGAAGAAGTTGAACGGAACTTCTGGTGTAAGCGGATCAGGTTCCATGCCATCGATTATGGAGTCTCTTTCCGGTAGTTCTCTCAACCTCCCCGCCGACAGAAGGGATTCTCTTCTCCGCAGACCCTTTGCAGCTGCAGGCCAAAGCACCCAGATGATTATTGGTGCCAGCGGCGAGACCGACTATGAGCTGATTAAGACTTCCCAGAGTTTGTATCAGAGTTTTGATTTAAAACGAGTTTTTTACTCTGCCTATATTCCCCTTAACGAAGACTCCGCCCTTCCCGCACTGGATACACCGGTACCCCTTCTTCGCGAACACCGGTTGTATCAGGCGGATTGGCTTCTTCGTTATTATGGTTTTCATGCCGATGAATTACTAACCCGAGAACGCCCCAATTTCGATGATCGAATCGATCCCAAATGCAACTGGGCCATTCATCACCTTGATCAATTCCCCGTTGAAGTCAATACGGCTTCTTATGATATGTTGGTGCGCGTTCCGGGAATCGGCCCCCTTGGCGTTAAGAAGATTATGACTGCACGCAGACATGGACGTATTACTTTTGAAATGCTTAAGAAAATGCACGTGGTTCTAAAGCGCGCTCAATACTTCATTACATGTAACGGCAAGATGTTATATCACACCCCCATTGAGGAGCAGTTTATCCTCCGTCAACTGACAGAAGTTGACCGAGCTGAGAACGCAAGAATTACCGGCCCTAACGAACAGTGGACACAGATGAACCTCTTTCAAGACTTCGGTGCTCAAATGGGAATGACCGGTGGCAGTGCCATGAGACAGGGGGCTTAATATGACCGTTTTTACTTGCGAACCCACTTGGGATGCTATGCTCACCTGCATATACCAAGCCTCTGCTTCTCATCTGGGACACCGAAATATTCGTCTTCAGGTTGAACCCATCTCTCAATACACACTGTTTGACAACTACATTCATGTGGATGCGGATGAAGCCAAGGCCATGAATGTCTGCGATGCAATTAACACTAGGATTTCTCCTTACGTGTATCGGGAACTTACTTACGCGTCCATGTCCTGCGACGAAGATACACTGGATACCATTTATCATGTGATCATTCTGGGATTCTCTCTGGGACCGGATATATTACAAATGACTCAATATAAGGATGTTATGCGATTTCAGGAGATTCGCACCAGACTTAGTAAGGAAATATGCCGTTTCAAGGAAGTTGTACGATTTCACAAGGTTCGAGATTCCCTGTTTGTTGCTCACATAGAACCTAAGAGCAGGCTGATTCTTACCGTTGGTGCCGCCTTTGAAGACCGCATGCCTTCAGAGCATTGGATGGTTGTTGACGATACCCACAGAGAAGCTGTCATTCACCCCAAGGACTCCCCATTCTATTTACGAACGCTTACTGAAGAGGAATATTTCACGCTTCTTGAGACCGAGAAAGAAAACGATGCGTATACCGATTTATGGCAGGTATTCTTCGACACCATAGCCATTAAAGAGCGTAACAACCCCCGTTGTCAGAAGACCCTGCTCCCCCTCTGGACCCGGAAGCATATGGTTGAATTTATGTGATTTGTTTTTTCCACCCAGACTCCAAATATTACTTACTATCAGTTAATCCCTGCGTACACTTTCTTTATTTCGCAGACTTATTATGGAGGTAATATTTATGCAAGAAACATCCAGTAACACGTGCAATACAAAAATGAAGGAGACAATTAATCAATATAATAACTCTGTCGATCAGGATATATATAATTTTGTATATGATGTTCTGGCTAATCGAGATGTTCTTCCACTTACTGTTGGATTTGTGAATGAGAAAATGGATTCGGAAATATATAAACTAACCGGTTTTCATACTGAAGGGAATCGGATTGTTTTGGGTTCTGATGATGTTCGACATATCATAAACAGACACGGCGAGAACGGTAAACAAGATCATAGCATGGCCGATATTAAAAATATTGCAAGACTAAGCTATGTTCTTTCCAACTATGACACAATTGAATGGGATGGAGGCGTATCTAGACTTTATAAAACAAAAAAC
>JAZLHG010000195.1:0-2192 GCA_045616705.1 Lachnospiraceae bacterium
AGGATTACCGCATTCACAACGCAGATGAATTCGCATCCGTATCCGAGATGGTTGAGAATGTAGAGATTTATTATCGCGCAATTGAGAATATGCTGGCGATTTAGTTATTTTCCGCGCAAGCGGGGTCTTAGGAAGAGAGGAGTTGCAAATGCCCAGAAGTGGACTTAGCAGAGCAGATGTAATCGAGAAAGCAGCAAGCCTTGCCAATGAGAAGGGCCTAAACGGTGTGACTGTAACTTCCCTGTCACAGTACCTGGGAATCAGGAAGCCGTCCCTTTATTACCACGTGCAGACCGTGGACGAGGTGATTGAGGGGATTATGGTATACGGCTGGAGGAAGATTGCCACCGAAGTGGTACCGCAGATTAAGGTTGATACACCGGAGGATGCACTGAAGCGTTATGCGGTATCCTTCTATCATTTTGCTTTTAAGAACCCGGGAATATTTGAAGCGATGCTGACTTATAACCGTCGGGAAAATAATGAGCTGAACGAAGTAATGGCGGTCATTGAGAATTTCTTCTATGTGCAGTCTGATAAGATGCAGATTGACAGAGAAACTGCCAAGCATTTGCTTCGTACCTATCGATCTTTCCTGGAAGGGTTCCTAATGCTTCGATTGCATCGTTCCTTCGGTGAGCCTGTGGGTATTCCGGAGAGTTTTGCTTTCTCTATGGAAGTGCTGCTAAAAGGCATGGATCAATATCGTAAATCCAGATAACACAGAGGATGAAGGGTAGAAATTTCCATTGATATCAATTCCAAGGTGAATGAGGAGAAATAAGATGAGAGACGGATTTGTTAAAGTGGCGGCGGTTACACCCAAAATCAAAGTGGCCGATCCGGAGTATAACCGTAAGGCCTGCACTGCGGCAGTGTGGGAAGCGGCTGAGAAGGGTGCACGTGTCATCGTGCTGCCGGAACTGGTACTCAGTTCCTATACCTGTAATGGTTTGTTCCTGCAGGGAACGTTGCTTAAGGGTTGTAGCGAGCAGTTAATGATTATGGTTCAGGAGACTGCGGAGTTAGATGCTGTGATTTTCGTCGGTCTGCCTATGGCTTATCTTGGTAAGCTCTACAATGTGGCGGCTGTTCTTCATCAGGGGAAGATTCTGGCATTCATTACGAAGAAGTTTATGCCCAATTATGCGGAATTCTATGAGGCAAGATACTTTACCCCCGGTCCGGACCATTGTATCGACATTCCTTTTGGGGGACATATGGTACCCTTTGGCACCAAAATGCTGTTCCAGTCTGTGAATCTGCCGGAACTCGTCATCGGCTGTGAGATTTGTGAAGATATGTGGGTTCCTGATTCACCTTCCACAGGCCTTGCCATGGCAGGTGCAACCATCCTTGTGAATTTATCTGCATCCGATGAGACCGTTGGCAAAGACAGTTATCGTAGAATGCTGATTTCGGCCATGAGTGCCAAGCTCTTAGCCGGTTATATTTATACCTCCGCAGGAGATGGAGAATCCACACAGGATATCGTCTTCGGCGGTCACAATATCATCGCAGAAAACGGAACAATTCTTGCGGAGTCTTCAAGATTCCGCTGTGAGACTGTTATGACGGAAATCGATGTGTACAGAATGACACATGAACGCCGCAGGATGTCGACTTTCCATCCGGTACCGGATGGGGACAACTACAGAATCATCAGCTTCTGCATGGAGAATCAGGACACGGCGTTAACAAGAGTGTTCCATACTACACCCTTCGTTCCCGGAGAGACGGCAGCGCGTAACAGCAGATGTTCTGAAATTCTGGATATTCAGACCATGGGTCTTAAGAAGAGACTGGAGCATATCGGCTGCCAGTGCGCGGTAATCGGTGTATCGGGAGGCCTGGATTCCACCCTTGCCCTGCTGATTATTGTGAGAGCCTTTGACCTGCTGGGAATTCCCAGAAATAAGATTGAGACCATTACCATGCCCTGCTTCGGAACCACCGAGAGAACCCGTGGCAACTCCTGGAAATTAATGGAGATTCTGGGTACCAATCTGACGGAAATCGATATTAAGGAAGCAGTGGATCTGCATTTTAGAGATATTGGACAGGATCCTGACAACCATGATGTGACTTATGAGAACTGCCAGGCCAGAGAGCGTACACAGATTCTGATGGATATGGCCAACAAGAAGAACGGTATTGTAATCGGTACCGGCGATATGTCCGAGCTGGCTCTT
>JAZLHG010000196.1:0-2653 GCA_045616705.1 Lachnospiraceae bacterium
ATAGGAAGCCTGCACAAATTCCCCTCTGATATCTGCCTTAAACAGAAGCGAGATTAGAAAGCTAATGGTAATGGAGACGATGGTTACCAGGAAACAGAACAGAACAAACTTCCCATCCCAGGCAGCAGCGAAATCCACAACCGCAAGATCCTTAAATACCAGAACCGGCAGCGGAACCTTAAATACAAATTTATTTAATTTGCCTGCAAACTCAGCATCAATCAACCCAACCTTACGGAAAATCACTCCCAGTATCATAAGGAGGAACACCGGCAGGGTTGAATTCAGACTAAAGATTAAATTCTCCATATTAATCCCAATTCCTAATCCATTTGTTTCATAATATCATTTTTTCCCTTATAACAAAATAGCACGGCGGAATTTCCGCCGTGCATCTCTTTCGTATAACCACTTATTACTCTACTCACCTATTTGTATTGCTCTTTTACTTCAACCAATACGCCCAGATCATCGGCTGTATCGAAGTATTCATAAGCCTCATATCCCTTCTCCTGCTTGAAGATAGAAGGATATCCCAGGCTCTCCATTAACTTCTCATCTTCCTCGATGGGGCCATCGGAAATTAAACATACGGAATAAATAGAGGTACCATGTCCCTTCAGCCATGCAGCCCAGGGATCCAGATTGCCAAGAGGCTGAATAATCTCGAACCAGAAGTTATCACTGAATACGCTCTCCACTCTCATAGGGGTATCGGTAATATCCTGTCCAAGATATTTGGTATAAGGCTCTCTAACCTGCTTATGTTCGGAAGTATCCTCATCGGGAGTTTTCGTTCCAAACAGTGCCTTATAAGCCTTCACTGTCTTATCAAGATCATCGGTAACAACAATAACCTTGATTACTTTTGTTGATGATAATGCCATTCTGTTGTCTCCTTTATTATCTATTTGTAAATCCACCATCTGCGATTACCTCAGCACCGGTAACATAGGAGGATTCATCGGAAGCAAGGAACATGGCAACTGCAGCTATCTCTGAAGGCTTACCAATATGTCCCAGGGGAATATTGGCAATAATTCCCGCTCTCACTCCCTCATCATCATTTACGAAATCGCTGAAGCCCTTAGTCTCAGTGGGACCGGGGCTGATGGCATTGGCACGAATTCCTCTCTCTGCCAGTTCTCCCGCAAAGGATCTGGCCATAGAACGAACCGCAGCCTTAGCCGCATTATATACAATCGCATTCTTACCACCCTGAAATCCTGCAATAGAAGAAATCAGCACGATAGCAGACTGCTCTGACATATAAGGAAGTACCTGTTGTACGGTGAAGAAAGCAGAGAATACGTTAAGATCCATAGTCAGATGAAATTCCTTCGGTGTTACATCCGGAATCATATTCTGAGGACCGTTTCCTACAATAGGCAGAACGGCCTTGACTTTCCGACCGGAGTTTCTTACTGCTTCTCCCAATTTCACCAAGTCTTCATACTTGGTTGCATCCACCTGAACAATGTCAATTACCTGCGGGTTGTCCCCGTAAATTCGTCTGGCTTCTTCCAGGTTATAATCTGCCACGATTAAGTCGGCGCCTTCTTCTAAGAATCGTTCCGCAATGGCACATCCGATGCCTGCTGCCGCACCGGTAATCACGCACAATTCATGATCCATTAATTTCTTGTTCATGTTCACCTCGAATGATTTATTTCAGTGCACCTGCACTCATACCCTTTTCAAAATTCTTCTGCATGCAGAGATATGCGATAATTTCAGGAACCGCTGTCATAACCGCCGCCGCAAGAATCTTGGTCTGGTCGTTGGTAAATTCACCCTGGAAGTACTGGGGTAACAAGGTTACGGTCTGCATCGCCGGCTTCTGTAAGAACAGAAGGGGAAGCAGATAAGAGTTCCAGGAATTAATCAATGTCAGCATTACAATTGCTGAAGAAATGGGCTTGGCAAGAGGAATTACGATATGCCAGAAGCCCTGCAGGGTGTTGGCCCCGTCGATTTTCGCTGCTTCCATCAATTCATTGGGAATGCCCGCATCGAAGTTACGTGCAAGCAGAATGGTGAAGGGCAGCTGCAGAGTTGCAAGAGGAAGAATTACCGAGAAAAAGGTATTGAACAGATGCAGTCTCTGAAAGGTTACAAATAAGGGTGTGAGAAGGATAACTTCCGGCAGTGTAAGTGCTACCAGAATCAGCCAGAAGAACACTTCTTTGCCCATTAAATTTAATTTAGCAAATCCGAATCCTGCGGTCATACTGAAGATATAAACTAACAGAATAACACCTGCAGAAATCAGGATTGAATTTCGAAAGTAAATCGGTACAACACCGGTATTCCAAACCGCTACATAGTTATAGAAGCCTCTGCCGCCTAAAGAACCTAAGAACATCTGAACCAGGGGAAGCAGATAAGGAATGGTCATAATAAGCAGCAGCAGTTGTAACAGTATTTTTTTTCGTCTGGATGTTGCTTTAATCATACTTATTCTCCTTTATTGGTCAGATTGGTTAAATATGCTCCTATGATGGCAAGTACCAGAAGCATTACGGATAATGCAGCCGCATAGCCTAAATGGGACTGACGAATACCCTGACGGTAGATGTAAGTTCCCAGGAATTCGGTTGCGTGATTAGGACCACCTGTGGTAATCAAATAGGGAATATCGAAGGTCTTCAGT
>JAZLHG010000197.1:0-10516 GCA_045616705.1 Lachnospiraceae bacterium
ATCGAAGGCAGAGAGCACGAGCTTCTTCATGTCCACTACGTAAAATAATATATTTTTGTATTGTGACCAGAGGGAAATAATGGAATATTATTTCCCTCTTATTGCATTTTAAGAAGTTCTTTTGATAATATAATAATGTCACAGTGTGACTGATATAACTATTCACCATTGGATGCTTATGAACCTATTTCTAGATTTGGGAGATAAATTTCATGAAGAAAAGCGTTTATATCAAGGGTGCAGGAACTTTAAAAGGTGATAAGAAGATTACTTTCAAGATTGTTCCGAGAATCAAACTTTGGTAGAGGAATATGGTTGAAGCAATTGCTGATTTGTGCTAAATTTATTCCTTGAGATGTTCTCATAATAGAGTTAAAGGAGATTGTATACATATATGAAGTTAGGAATCGTAGGATTACCCAATGTAGGTAAGTCAACATTATTTAATTCATTAACCAAGGCCGGTGCTGAATCAGCCAATTATCCGTTTTGTACCATCGACCCTAATGTGGGCGTTGTTCCTGTGCCGGATGAGAGAATTAAATTATTGGGTGAACTGTATCATACGAAGAAGGTTACACCTGCGGTAATTGAATTTGTAGATATTGCAGGACTGGTTAAGGGTGCCAGCAAAGGTGAAGGTTTAGGCAATCAGTTTCTTGCTAACATTCGTGAAGTTGATGCGATTGTACATGTTGTTCGCTGTTTTGAAGATGGCAATGTCGTTCATGTTGACGGCTCCATCGACCCTCTTCGTGATATCGAAACCATTAACCTAGAACTGATTTTTGCTGATGTGGAAGTTCTTGAGAGAAGACTTGCGAAGCAGGGAAGGGCAGCCAATAACGATAAGAAGATTGCCAAGGAAGTTGAGTGCATTAAACGTCTTATTGCACATCTTGAAGACGGCAATCTTGCTATCAGCTTTGAGACGGAAGATGATGATGAAGCGGCATGGGTTGCTTCCTACAATCTGTTAACGGATAAGCCTGTTATTTTCGCTGCGAATGTAGCGGAAGATGATCTTGCCGATGATGGTGCTTCCAATAACCATGTTGCAAGAGTTCGTGAGTTTGCAAGTGCAAACGGTTCCGGTGTATTTGTAATTTGTGCACAGATTGAGCAGGAGATTGCAGAGTTAGAAGATGATGAGAAGCAGATGTTTCTTGAGGATCTTGGCTTGTCTGAATCCGGTCTTGATAAATTAATCGCTGCGAGTTACAGGATTCTGAATCTGATGAGCTTCCTTACAGCAGGTGAGGATGAGTGTAGAGCCTGGACCATTAAAATCGGAACCAAGGCACCTCAGGCGGCAGGCAAGATTCATACTGACTTTGAGCGTGGATTTATTAAGGCTGAAGTTGTGAATTATAAAGATTTATTGGAGTGCGGATCTTTGGCAGCAGCAAGAGAAAAAGGTCTTGTAGGAATGGAAGGTAAGGAATATGTTGTACAGGATGGAGATGTTATTCTGTTCAGATTTAATGTATAATTTGGAATTTTCCTCCACTTTCTACCACCTTTTTTCATAATTTTATATTGATACATTTGAAATGCCCGTATTTACGGGCATTTTTTATTTCTCAATTTTTGATAATTTTTCATAAAAGTGTTGCATTTTATCGATTTTAGTGGTAGTTTTGTATTAAAAGTAGAGAAAAGTGGTTCAAAGTGGTAGAAAGTGGTGGCGTCCGGAAATGTTTAAAGGCGAGTATAATCACACAATTGATACGAAGGGTAGATTGATTATTCCCGCTAAATATCGCGAGCTCTTAGGGGAGAAGTTCGTGGTAACAAAGGGGCTGGACGACTGCCTCTACATCTACGACGATGAAGAATGGGGCAGAGTCGAAGAGAAACTGCGAACCCTTCCCTCTAATAAGAATTCACGTGCCTTTATTCGTTACATGACAGCAGGTGCTGCTGATGTGGAACTTGACAAGCAGGGGAGAGCGTTGATTCCGGCAAACTTGAGGGAGTCTGCCGGTCTCGACAAGGACGTGGTTCTTGCAGGTGTTGCAACGCATATTGAAATCTGGGATAAGGCGAAATGGGATGCCTTAAACGATGAGAGCAGTATGGAAGACATCGCCGAACAAATGGCAGAACTTGGCTTGAGTATATAGGAGGGGCTATGAACTTTTCGCACAAGTCTGTATTACTGGATGAGACGGTAAGCAATTTGAAGGTGAAGCCGGAAGGGACTTACGTGGATGGCACGTTAGGCGGTGGAGGACATGCTTACGAAGTACTCAAACAGTTAAACGATCAGGGGAGATTGATCGGTATAGATCAGGATGCAGCTGCTATAGAAGCGGCAGGAGAACGGTTGAAGGCGTTTTCCAATGTGACTTTGGTCAGAAACAATTATTGTAACATGAAGGACGAACTGGTGAATCTGGGGATTTCAGGGGTTGACGGTATCGTTCTGGACTTAGGAGTATCCTCCTATCAGTTGGATACACCTGAGAGGGGATTTTCTTATAGAGAAGACGCTCCGCTTGATATGAGAATGGATCAGCGAAGCAGTATAACCGCAAGAGACATTGTGAACGGTTATTCCAGAGAGGAACTGTTTCGAATTATCCGTGATTATGGGGAAGACAAGTTTGCAGCAAACATTGCAAAGCATATTGTCATCAAGCGAGAGCAGAAGCCGATTGAGACCACCGGGGAATTGGTCGAGATCATAAAGGGTGCAATTCCCATGAAGATTCAGAAAAACATGGGACATCCTGCCAAACAAACCTTTCAGGCTATTCGTATTGAATTAAATCGTGAACTATATGTCCTGAAAGAAACACTTGATACAATGATTGAACTCTTAAATCCAGGAGGAAGAATTTGTATTATTACGTTTCATTCTCTGGAAGATCGAATTGTCAAAACAATTTTTAAAAATGCGGAGAATCCTTGTATTTGCCCACCGAATTTTCCGGTATGCACATGCGGTAGAGTTCCTAAGGGAATCGTAATCACAAGGAAACCTATACTTCCCAGTGAAGAAGAGATGGAGATGAACACAAGATCTAAGAGTGCTAAGCTTCGCGTATTTGAAAAGAAAAAGGATAGTGAATAATTATGGCAGTATCTCATGGAAGAGGAAGACAAGAAGAATATATTTATGGGAACACGGCTCGTGCGCTTCAGCCGGTAGAAGTTGACAGACCGAGAGAGAAGCAGCTTAGTCACCGTGCACGTAGAAACAGAGACCGCGCATCACATATGAACTTTGGTTACGTGCTGTTTCTTACGTTTGCTATGGCAGCAACCGGAATGGGATGTCTTCATTATCTTCAGCTTCAGGCCCAGATTACAGAGTCTGTCCAGGAAATTTCTGTTCTTGAGAGCAGACTGAACGAATTAAAGGCTGAGAATGATGATACTGAGAGCAGAATAAAAGGGGCTGTTGGTCTTGAAGAGGTGAAGAAGCGTGCCATGCAGGAACTTGGAATGCAATATGCTACGCAGGATCAGATTGTGACCTACAAGAGTGATGATACAGATTATGTTCGTCAGTATATAGATATTGATTGAGTTGTTGAGTTATAGCACTAAATGTAGTATAATGCCCCTAGGCAGGTGCATGTTTTGAGTAGAAGAAATCGAGAAAATAAATTTTCCTTAAAGATGCAGAAGAAGCTGGCAGTATTGTTTTTTATCATACTGGTGGCTTTTATTCTGTTGAGCGTAAGGCTTCTGTTAATTAACAGGGATAATGGGGATAAGTATAAGAAAAAGATCCTGTCTCAGCAGGAATATGACAGTGTAACCCTCGTGGCAAAACGTGGAGATATTCTGGATGCAAACGGCAGTAAGATGGCTGTAAGTCAGAAGGTATATAACGTTATTGTTGACTCCAAGGCATTGAATTCAGAAGACGGTGTTTATTTGGAGCCTACGCTTGATGTGCTGTATCACTGTGATGTGAAATTCCTGTATACACGAGATGATCTTCGCTCCTTTATTAAACAGAACCCCTGCAGTCAGTATAGGGTTGTTGCCAAGAAGCAGAGCTATGAGGCTGTTAACAGTATCATGAATGCGCTGATTGAACCGGAACAATACCCCAATTTAAAGGGAATCTGGTTGGAGGATACTTATGAGCGTCAGTATCCTTATAATTCTCTTGCATGTGATGTAATCGGATTTGTGCAGGGCGATAATGAGGGTACTTATGGTTTGGAAGAATTCTATAATTCCACACTGAATGGCGTGAATGGACGCGAATACGGTTACTTAAATGATGACGAGAATTTGGAGCGAACCATTAAGCCGGCCAAGGATGGAAGTACGATTATCACATCTATCGATGTAAACATTCAGAGTATTGTTGAGAAACACATTCTTGCCTTTAATGAATCCCATAAGAATGAATTCAGAGAGGGCAACGGAAGTTCCAATACCGGCGTCATTATTATGCGACCGGATACCGGTGAGGTGTTAGCTATGGCATCTTATCCTGTATATGATTTGAATAATCCGAGAGATACTTCAGGGCTTACAATTGAACTTCCGGATGAACTGAAACGTATTCAGGCAATTATGAACGGCGAAGAGGTTCCCGATGAGGAGAATAGTAACGCAATCACATCTTTGGATAGAGAAGAGAATCGTACGGATTTTGTGCCTGTAGAAGAAGGGGAAGAAACAGATTCGGAATTGGGAACAGGGTTAAGCCCTGTTATATCCGGCGAAGCACTTGAAGAGGCCTATGAGGAAGCGAAAATGGAATCTCTTAATGCTTTATGGAAGAACTTTTGCATCAATTCAACCTACGAACCTGGTTCGACAATGAAACCGTTCACTATGGCATGTGGTTTGGAAGACGGTATATTGAATGGAACACAGTCTTATCGCTGTGATGGTGTTTTAGAGGTTGGTGATCATAAGATTCACTGTAACAACCGTTTGGGTCATGGAGACTTGTCATTTTCAGGTGCGCTAGAACAGTCCTGTAACGTAGCCTTCATGAAAATCGGTGCATCTATTGGTAAGACCACCTTTATGAAATACAATCAGCTGTTTAATTTCGGCCTTAAGACCAATGTTGATTTGGCAGGCGAGATTAGAACAGATACGGTAGTATTTGACTTATCAACCATGAATCCTACTGACTTGGCAATCGGTTCTTTTGGCCAGGGATTTAATACAACGATGATTCAGATGATTACAGGTTTCTGTTCATTGATTAATGGTGGCAAATACTACAAGCCTCATTTAGTAACCAGAATTGTGAATTCTGATGGCGCAACGGAGAAGTCTGTGGAACCCAGACTTCTGAAGCAGACGATTTCAGAAGATACCTCGAAGAAAATCAGAGAGTTATGTGTTAGCGTAGTTGCAAATGGTACCGGTAAATCAGCTCGTCCTGCGGGATATATGATTGGAGGTAAGACCGGCACAGCGGAGAAACTTCCCCGTGGTAACGGTAATTATGTAGTATCCTTTATCGGGTTTGCTCCGGCAGATGATCCGCAAATAGCAATTTATACGGTCATAGATGAACCTAATGTGAAGGAACAGGCGTCTGCGAAATATGCAACAGTGCTTACCAGAGATATTCTTACAGAAGTGCTTCCTTACCTGAATGTGTTTAGAACAGAAGAACTTAGTGAGCAGGAAGCTGCGGAACTGGCAGAAAAAGAACTGAGTTTCTCAAACGGTTCTACATTGGAAGAACCTGAGGAAGAAGTGATAGAGGAGGAGCCGGTTGAAGAGACTGAGGAAGAAAAAGAAGAAGAAAAGCCCGGTACGGTGATTCGATTTGATCCTGATACAGGATATGCAATTGATCCTAATACAGGTGAGTTTATTGATCCTGAAACCGGTAGGCCTGTAGATTCCAATGCATCTGATTTGGGTGATATCGTAACATTAATTCCTACAATTAAGGAAGAGTAGTATAGAGGTGTTTAAATGGATAAGTGGAGTTTTGTAGCATTATTGATTGCATTTGCATTAAGTGCGGTACTGGGACCGATTCTGATTCCGGTTCTGCATCGCTTGAAGTTCGGACAGACTATACGAGAAGAAGGTCCGCAGAGTCATCTTAAGAAAAACGGCACTCCTACCATGGGTGGCTTTATCTTCTTGATTCCTATTGTGATTACTTCTTTACTTTATATGAAGGAGTATCCCCTTGTGCTGCCTATTATGCTCATGACAGTTGGCTTTGGTATTATAGGATTTGTGGATGACTATATTAAGGTTGTACTGAAACGCTCTATGGGACTTCGTGCATGGGAGAAAATGAGCATGGAACTGGTAGTTACAGGCTTATTTGCATGGTATATGCTTACATCAACAGATGTAAATATGAATATCCTGCTTCCGTTTTCCGGTGGAAGAATGCTCAATCTTGGGATTCTCGCAATAATTGTTCTGATTATTGCAGTTCCCGGTACGGTTAATGGTGCTAATTTTACTGATGGACTTGATGGTCTTGCGGCATCTGTTACGGCGGTAATTGCTGCTTTTTATGCTATGGTTTCCATGACTCTATCTTCCGGAATCACACCAGTTTGTCTTGCAGTTTTGGGTGCGCTTCTTGGATTCCTGTTATTTAATGTACATCCTGCAAAGGTGTTTATGGGGGATACAGGCAGTCTTGCGCTGGGCGGATTTGTAGTTGCTTGTGCATATATGACGAATACACCGATTTTTCTTTTGTTGGTAGCATTTATTTACCTGGTTGAAGTGTTGTCCGTAATGTTGCAAGTTAGTTACTTCAAAATTACAAAGGGTAAGAGAATTTTTAAAATGGCTCCGATTCATCATCATTTTGAACTTTGCGGATGGTCGGAGACCAAGGTTGTGGGAGTATTTACAATCATCACGATCCTGCTATGTACACTGGCTTACATTGCACTGTAAGAAATAGTAGCTTATGGATGGTAATTTGTTAGAATAAGGAATTTGAACTGTTGGATTGGTTCGTAAGTGATCGTTATGGCGGATAAGAGAGAACGAAAACAGAATAAAGTTGGTATGTTTGATTATACATTGCTGTTTATTGTACTGTTCCTGCTTTGCTTTGGATTGGTTATGCTTTACAGTGTTAGTTCTTATGAAGCAAATATCAAGTTTGGTGATTCGGCATACTATTTAAAACATCAAGCGATTGCAACGGCGGTAGGTGTTGTGTTTATGATTATTGCAATGTTGATTCCTTACCGCTTCTGGTATAATTTCGTTATTATTCCTTATGTTCTTGCTGTGATTTTGATTCTGCTTGTGCTGTCGCCTCTGGGGGTTGAGAGAAATGGTGCAAGAAGATGGCTTGATTTGGGTATTTCCGTTCAACCTGCAGAAATTGCTAAGGTTTGTATGATTCTGTTTTTTGCGGCGCTGATTTGTAAGATCGGTAAGCATGTCGTTACGCTTAAAGGTACGTTGATTACACTTGCAACTGCATTGCCGATTTCAGTAATGATTCTGGAAATTACAGATAATTTGAGTTCGGCTATTATTATATTCGGTATTGTGTTAATGATGCTGTTTGTTGCCACGCCCAATTATAAAGAGTATTTCATTATTGCCGGAGCGCTGCTTGCGGTTGCTTTTCTGGTAGTATTGCTGGTTAGTAAGGGCATTATTCCGGAGAGTATGTCTTATCGTTTTGGCCGTATCAGTGCTTGGCTAAATCCGGAAGATTATGCTAAGACTACAGGGTTTCAGACATTGCAATCCTTGTATGCTATAGGTTCCGGCGGCGTGTTTGGCAAAGGCTTGGGACAGAGTATGCAGAAGCTTGGATTTATTCCCGAGGCCCAGAATGATATGATTTTCTCTATTATCTGTGAGGAACTTGGACTGTTTGGTGCTTTTGCTATTGTTATTTTATTTATTCTTATGATATGGAGATTCATGGTAATCGCCAATAATACTACCGATCAGTATGGAGCACTTCTCGTTGTAGGTGTTATGGCACATATTGCAATTCAGGTAATCCTGAATATTGCGGTTGTAACCAATTCCATTCCCAATACAGGAATTACATTACCGTTTATTAGTTATGGTGGTTCGTCGGTGGTGTTCCTGTTAATTGAAATTGGAATTGTACTTAGCGTATCAAGAGGTATCAAGCTTGAAAACCAATAAGAAACTACTTACGATTTTTATTATAACGGTTTCTGTAATTGTATTAATCTGTATTGGTTTACTGGTTGTTAAAACGCAATTTGCAATTGATAAAGTTACGGTGATCGGTAATGAACATTATACGGAACAGGAAGTTATTGACCTGATTATGAAGGGGAAATACGGCCATAATTCCGTATATTTGTATTTTAAGTATCACAATAAGGATGTAGAATCCATTCCGTTTGTAGAACAGACCGATGTAGAACTGATTTCCCCCACCGAGGTTAAAATCCAAGTGTATGAGAAAGCTGTAGCCGGATATGTGGAATATCTAGGGCATTTTTTGTACTTTGACAAAGATGGAATTGTGGTAGAGAGTTCAACAAGACAGATTGAAGGGATTCCTTTTGTTACCGGGCTACATTTTGATCATGTTGTTCTTCATGAACAGCTTCCGGTGGAAGATGAATCGATTTTTCGTCTGATTCTGAGCATTACACAGTTGCTTACTAAGTATAATATTACAACCGATCGTATTTATTTCGATTCATCGGATGACATAACATTGTATTTTGGCGATGTAAGAGTGCTGCTTGTCAAGAGTGATTTCATTGATGAGAAAATCAACAAACTTCAATATTTATTGCCGAAATTAACCGATATGTCGGGCCTTCTACATATGGAGAATTATAAAGGAGAAGGCGGTAAGTTCACTTTTGAGAAAGATAAGGAAGAAGAACTGAATTCAGAGCTTGAGATATCAGAATAGGCATAAATTCAGTTTTTTTCAAAAAAGTATTGCTAATTTCAAAAAAAGAATATATGATTAACATAATAGGGCGAGGAGTATAAGTAAAAGGAGGGAATAATCTTGCTTGAAATTAAAAGTAATGACGTTGATGCAGCAGCTAAGATTTTAGTCGTAGGGGTCGGCGGAGCTGGTAACAATGCAGTAAACAGAATGATAGAAGAGAGGGTAACCGGTGTTGAATTCTTAGGAATTAACACTGATAAACAGGCTTTACAGCTGTGCAAATCCCCTAGACTTCTTCAGATTGGTGACAAGTTAACACAGGGACTGGGTGCCGGCGCTAAGCCTGAAGTAGGTGAGAAGGCTGCTGAAGAGAGCATGGAAGATATTGCCAATGCCATCAAGGGTGCTCATATGGTTTTTGTGACCTGTGGTATGGGTGGCGGAACCGGAACCGGTGCAGCGCCTGTTATTGCCAAGATTGCGAAAGAGCAGGGTGCACTTACTGTAGGTGTTGTAACCAAACCTTTCAGATTCGAAGCAAGAACAAGAATGAATAATGCAGAGGGTGGTATTGAGAAGCTCCGCCCGAATGTTGATACACTGATTGTAATTCCGAATGATAAGCTTCTTGAGATTGTTGATAGAAGAACATCTATGCAGGATGCACTTAAGAAGGCTGATGAAGTACTTCAGCAGGCTGTAAGAGGTATTACAGATTTGATTAATGTACCCGCATTAATTAACCTTGACTTTGCGGATGTAAGAACCGTTATGGAGAACAAGGGTATTGCTCATATCGGTATTGGTAGTGCAAAGGGTGATGATAAGGCAATTGAGGCTGTACGTCAGGCAGTTAATTCGCCGCTTCTTGAGACAACAATTGCCGGCGCAACAGATGTTATTGTTAATATCTCTGGTGAAATTACATTGCTTGATGCAGATGATGCAGTTACATTTGTTCGTGATTTGACCGGCGATGACGTGAACTTGATTATGGGTGCTATGTGTGATGACAGTGAACCGGATTCCTGTACCGTTACAGTTATTGCAACCGGTATTGATGTGAATGCACCTAAGGCTATGGCTCCGATTAATAATGGTAGAGACAGAAGAATGGACGGCAGAATGAATTATGCAGGACGTCCCGGTGCTTTTGCCCCCATGCAGGGTGGCCCTCAGCCTATGAATCCCATGAACAATCCTATGAATAACCCTATGCAGAATCCTATGCAAGGAAATCCTGTTAATGCTCCTCAGGGTATGCCCGGTACAAATCCCGGATTCAATAATTCTATGAATAACGGTATGAATCCGATGAATATGCCCCAGAACCAGGGTACTCCTAATCCTGCTCCTAATCAGGGAATGATGGCTCCCGGAATGAATCCCGGACGTCCTCAGCCCGGTAGTGTTAGACCTCAGGCTCCTGTGGAGAACAAAGTAGAAGTGAAATCACTTAAAATTCCTGATTTTCTTAAGCGATAATATTTTAGGCCATCCGCATTGGATGGCCTAATTTTTTGAGGTGGAACATGATAGATAGAAATACAATACTTTCGTTAAACTATTATAAGTATGATAAGGCCTATACAGGAAGCCTGGGAGAACATCGTTATAGAATCAAGCGTGAAGTGGAAATTTCTTATCCGGATGATTTAAAAGAAGATGCGACAGAAG
>JAZLHG010000198.1:0-3289 GCA_045616705.1 Lachnospiraceae bacterium
CAGAACGACATGGCTACGATCCGACTTCAACAGGACCACGGGCAACATTGATTAACACTGCTGTCTGCTTCATCTTACATAAGGCCTCATAGTTAATCAGGCCACGACTCAGATCTGTAAGAGGACAGTGCAGGGATAACACATCGGAACGGCTTAACAGTTCATCCATCGATACATATTCCCAACCGGGATTCTTCTGTGAATCAGGTCCTTTACCCGTAATGGAATGGGTAATGACGTGGCAGCCGAAAGCGGTTGCAATCTCAGCGACCTTACGACCGATATTACCCATACCGATAATGCCCCAGGTCTTCCCATTTAATTCCGGAAAGGGAACGTCGAAATTGCTGAATCTGCTCTGGGAGGCATACTCGCCACCCTTCACGTAATGATCGTAATGGTTTAAATGTTCCAGCAAGAACAATGTCATTGCAAAAGTATGCTGGGCAACGGATTCTGTCGAATAGTTCACCACATTGGCAACACCGATTCCGCGGCTCTTACAATATGCAACGTCGCAATTATCATATCCTGTGGCGAAATCGCAAATCAGTTTCACATTGGGAGCATCCTTAAGGGTAGCCTCGTTAAGCGGTGCTTTGTTAGCGATTACAATATCAGCCTCACGAATACGCTCCGCAGTCTCCTCAATGCCAACCGTATTGCCGTAGACAGTGGTTTCGCCGAAATGCATCAGTTCGTCAACCGGAATGTCCGGTCCCACACTGTTTCTCTCCAGAATAACTATTTTCATCAGATTCTCCTCCAGCCTCTAAGGCTCTTCTCCTCCGTATCCTCTTCGCTCAGATACGCTGCGGGGTACACCGTAATGTGCCCTTCATTCTGATTCAGCATCGCCGCCCAGGCGGAAAATGTTGAATTTGCAATAATATTATGCTTACACAGGCTCATCAGCTGCATATCCCTGAAGCTGTCATCCCCTGTGTTATGGTCTACAATCACCTTATTCTCAAGCCAGCCAAATTCCTGCTTCACAAACTCACTGTCATCGGAGAAAATAAAGAATTTACACGTCTGATTCCCTACTTCCTCGGCTATAAGCTTAGCACCCTGCTCATAATAATCTCTGCCAAGGGTCTTAAACTGACCGGCATAGGTCGTAATATAATCACCTCTGCGAACATGAATGGATACGGATGTGGATTCCGAAATCTCCTTTACAAGTTCCGCATTTCTTGCAGAATAATTCCGATCAAATGCAAGTTCCGTTGGAAGCTTCTCAAGTCTTGGCAGAACATAGCACTCTTCCACCCAGAATCCAATCAGATACCAGTCCTTCCCGGTATCAAGATGCATCACCTGCTCCATGCTTACGTCAGACTCCATACGATTCAGCACATTCATGGCCGCTCTCTTCTTCCCAAGAGACTTCATCAGTCTGTTGGGATATCGTCTCATCTTCTCAAAAGCCCTGCCGTGTTTCTTACTCATGTTGGGAATCTGCCCCGTCACGCGCCAGATAGCAGAATAGGGTGCTTCCTGAATCCGAAAGGCTTCATTATGACCGAATATTTTCTGTAGTTCATATCCGTGATGGTCATTGTTGGCATAGAACCAGGTCAGGTCCGCATACACCGGCACATCCGGATAGGTCTCCTGCATAAGCTTATAGAAATTATACTGATACATCTGGTTCCCAAGACCGGATGTAAATCTTACAATAATCATGCTCTCTCCTACTTGGCCATACTGAGGATTACATTGCAGATTCTGTCCACATCTTCCAATTCAAGAGATGCTGACATAGGAAGTGTCAGTACGTGCTCTGAGGTCCACTTTGCCACCGGCACATCTGCATCACCGTACTGTTCCACGTAGCAGTCACACAGATTGGTCAGAGGATAGAAATACTTCCGAACAAATACATTATGCTTCTTCAGTTCTTCCATTACCTGATTGCGGTCGCAGCCGAATACAGTCTCGTCAATAACCAGCGGACAGTAAGCATAGTTGGGCTTCACATTCTCCTGCCCCTGCCAGATTCTAAGACCGGGCACATCTGCAAGATGACTGCGATAGCGTTCTACAATGGCAGCTCTCTTGGCAATCTCCCCGTCAACATATTTCAGATTCAGTCGTCCCATCACTGCCTGGAACTCATTCATTTTGGCATTAGCACCTACGCAGTCTATGGTCTCCTCATCCAGAATACCGAAATCACGGAATCTAAACAGGTCATCAATCAGCTTCTGGGATGCGGTAGTAATACAACCACCTTCAATGGTATGGTATACCTTGGTTGCATGGAACGAGAACATGGAGGCATCACCGAAGGTACCTACTCCTTTGCCCTTGTATTCCGTACCAAAGGCATGAGCCGCATCATAAATCACCTTCAGGTTATGCTTCTTCGCAATCTCTTCAATCTTCTCCACGTTACACAGGTTGCCATATACATGCACCGGAATAATGGCGCTGGTTCGCTCTGTAATCAGACTCTCAATCCGGTCAACATCCATGGTATAGTCCACAGGATTAATATCACAGAACACCGGTGTCAGACCGTTTCTGACAATTGCATGGGTCGTTGACACGAAAGTAAAGGGCGTTGTAATCACCTCTCCGGTTAATCCTAATGCCTTAATGGTCAACTCAAGTGCCATGTGAGCGTTGGTGAATAAGGAGATTCCGGGAACCTTCAAATATTCCTTCAGTTCCTTACCAAGCAGTTCATGATTGGCACCCATATTGGTCAGCCATACACTGTCCCATAAGGGCTTAATGGCTTCAACATATTCTTCAAAGGGTGGCATGGAGGATCTGGCCACCAGAATTCTCTTTTCTTCACTCATGTTTATACTTCCTATTGTATTTAATCTAAGTCTATCGTAATAAGTCTAAATCTATCTGCCTGTGATTTTCCGAAGGATGGCTCTGATACTGTATCCAAACAGGGTACACTTCCGATCCTCCATAATCACATGGGTAATATAGTAATCATACATATCCTTAAGGAACTGTTTGTTGGCCTTGTTGGGCTTCTTAAGGTATCGGGACAGGGCCAGGTTGAAGCTGTTACTTGCTACCTGTCTTCCGTAATCATCCATGCCCAGATAACCTTCCAGCCACTGCATCATGGTCTTACTAAGGTAACAGTCCTCCTTGGCAATATCCCTTGCGGTTGCAATGGAGGTCCAGCTGCCACCGTTTACCTTGCGCACATATCTCCAGGCACTCATCACATCATCCATGCGGTAGAGCTTCCCCTGAATCAGCAGGAACAAGAGAATGATGGCATCGTCCACGAAATCGTGGGCACGATACAGAA
>JAZLHG010000199.1:0-2379 GCA_045616705.1 Lachnospiraceae bacterium
CAATCGTTCTTCGTCCGGAAGCAGTTCTCCGTTTTCGTCCCTTCCGTCTGTCATGGAACGGAACTTATACATATGGAACACTTTACCGTTCTTACCCGGTCTGTCCTGATGAAAAATCACAGGACTGCCCAGATTCAGTCGAATCACCAGTGCAAGAATTCCATATAGCCAACAGAACAGAATCAGAACCAGAAGTGATAACACAATATCAATTGTTCTCTTGATTACTCTATAAATCATTTACCAAACAATCCTCTGATTACACCGATGATGAACTCCATGTCTTCATCTGTATTCTTAATATCGGAAGGTAGGCACAAACCTCTCGCAAAAATATCTTCGCCTACCGAACAGCCTTCCTTCACCTGAACGAAATCGCACTGTGCATATACCGGCTGCATATGCATGGGCTTCCAAATCGGACGGGTCTCAACGTTATATTCCTGCAGTGCATCCATAATCATTATCGGTGTCACACTGCTTGATGCATCAATCGTCATACAGCTTAACCAGAAATTGGGAACACTGTCTACAGGATAAGGATTCATGGTAATCTCAGGAATATCCGCGAATGCTTCCTTATAACGCATGTAAATCGCTTCCTTCAGAGCCCTGTGCTCCTCAAGATGAAGTAACTGGCCACGACCGATTCCCGCTACCACATTACTCATACGATAGTTAAATCCAATTTCCTTATGTTCATAATGTCTTGCCGGCTCTCTGGCCTGGGTTGCAAGGAAAGTGGCTTTCTTGGTTACTGCTTCATCCGCTGCTACCAGCATTCCGCCACCGGAAGTGGTAATAATCTTATTGCCGTTAAAGGAGAAGATGCCGTAATCTCCATAGAGACCGGTCTGCTTACCTTTATAAGTAGAACTGAGAGACTCAGCCGCATCCTCAATAAAGGGAACACCGTGGGCCTTACAGATTGCTGCCAGTTCATCAAGCTTAGCAGGTGTTCCGTAAAGGTTGGCACAAATAACGGCTCTGGCATTGGGATACTTCTCAAACGCCTTCTCAAGGGCAGCCGGATCCATATTCCAACTATCCTCTTCGCTATCGATAAATACCGGCTTGGCACCAAGATAAGTAATGGGATTCACAGTTGCAGCAAAGGTCAAATCGGAACCCAGAACCACATCATCACGCTTCACCCCTGCAAGAATCAGCGCCAGATGAATTGCTGCAGAACCTGCGGACAGAGCTGCCGCATGAACACCCGCGCCCAGGTAATTTGCAAATTCCTTCTCGAACTCATTCACGTTGGGGCCAAGGGGTGCTACCCAGTTGGTATCAAAGGCCTCATGCACAAACTGTAATTCTTCGCCATGCATAGTTGGTGAAGATAAATAAATCTTCTTATACATTTTAGAATCACTCCTATTAATCATTAATATGAACCGCTGCACTGACAACGGGCTGTTTCTCATCCTTAAGCTGATAGGTCGGAACCAGTCTCTTCACCCATCTGCGAATCTCAGCGGGATCGGCTTCCTCGGTTGCCTCTTCCTTCAGTTCATTTAACTGCTTAAAGAATTCCTCTTCATCAAATCCAATGGGCTTACCGATATGAATCAGCTTATTGGCGGTATCCTGAAGGCCCTCTTCTGCCATCAGCATTTCTTCGTACAGTTTCTCGCCGGGTCTTAATCCGGTGAACTCAATCTGAATATCTTCACCGGGAACATAGCCGGAGAGACGGATTAAGTTCTTGGCAAGATCCAGAATCTTCACAGGTTCTCCCATTTCCAGAACAAAAATCTCACCACCCTTGGCATAAGCACCTGCCTGTAATACCAGAGATACTGCCTCAGGAATGGTCATGAAATATCGGATAATGTCAGGATGGGTTACCGTTACCGGACCACCATCCGCAATCTGCTTCTTAAACAGCGGAATAACACTACCGTTACTGCCGAGTACGTTACCAAAACGAACCGCAACGAAATCAGTCTTGCCTCTACCGTTATAGGCCTGCACGATCATCTCGCAGATTCTCTTGCTGGCACCCATAATGTTGGTAGGATTCACCGCTTTATCGGTAGAGATCATAACGAACTTATCGGTATCATAAGTAACTGCAGCTTCTGCAACCTTCCAGGTACCCAGTACATTATTCTTAATTGCCTCGTTGGGGCTGTCCTCCATCAGAGGTACATGCTTATGGGCTGCTGCATGATATACAATATTGGGACGGTAGGTAGCAAATAACTGATTCACCCTGTTGGTATTACGCACACTGCCGATTAGTACCTTAAGATCCAGTTCCGGATGGGAGTGCTTCAGTTCCTGCTGAATGTCATAAGCGCTGTTCTCGTAAATATCAAAAATGATCAGCTGTTTGGGCTGATTGGCTGCAATCTGTCTGCATAACTCGGA
>JAZLHG010000200.1:0-4671 GCA_045616705.1 Lachnospiraceae bacterium
CCTTCGGGCTATTTCATCGCGGGCTAGCGCCCTATAAACGCGTTGCACCATTCGCAGAAGCTTCGCTTCTTGCTCATGTCGCGCTGGCGCGCTATAAAACTGCGCAAACAAAAAACTCCCTTGGATGCAAGCATCCAGGGAGTTTTGTATTTGCTTGTTTTGCAACGCTTGTAGTTCGCGCATTATCTCTTTGAGTACTGTGGTGCGCGACGAGCTGCTTTGAGACCGGGTTTCTTACGCTCTTTCATACGAGGATCTCTTGTTAAGAATCCTGCGCTCTTTAATGTAGGACGGAAATCTGCGTCTACTTTAAGAAGTGCACGTGAAAGACCATGTCTGATAGCACCTGCCTGACCTGTTGTTCCGCCACCCTTAACGTTAACAGTGATATCATACTTGTTAACTGTATCTGTAGCTACAAGGGGCTGACGAACGATAGTCTTAAGTGTTTCAAGACCAAAATAGTCGTCGATGTCTCTCTTATTGATTGTAATGTTACCTTTGCCGGGCTTTACATATACTCTGGCAACGGATGATTTTCTTCTTCCTGTTCCGTAGAACTTTTCTGCTGCTTTAGCCATTTTTATTCTCCTCCGATTCGATTAAAACTTCAGTTCTTCAGGCTTCTGAGCTGCATGGGGATGCTCAGCTCCTGCATATACAAATAACTTCTTGTACATCTTGTTGCCAAGGGGTCCCTTGGGGAGCATGCCTTTAACAGCCTTCTCGATAACTTCTGTAGGAGCCTTAGCTAACTTTTCACGAAGAGATGTCTCTGTAACACCGCCAATGTAATCTGAATGACGGAAGTAAATCTTCTGATCAAGCTTCTTACCTGTAACAGTAATCTTATCTGCATTAACAACGATTACATAATCGCCTGTATCAGCATGAGGTGTGAAAATAGCCTTATTCTTACCTCTTAAAATCTTAGCAACTTCAGATGCAAGACGTCCTAAAGTACATCCTGTTGCATCTACAACATACCATTTTCTCTCAACGGTAGCCTCATTAGGCATAAATGTCTTCATTATAATACCTCCAAACCTTGCGGTCATTTCATAGTTAAGTTACATAGAATAGGTTGCAATTCCATTGTTACAACCGATTCCCTTAGCAAATTTGCACCGTGCCGGGGCTTTGGCCAGGCGCACTTATGCCGTCACACCAGGATATTATATTACACGCGTTCGGGTGTGTCAACACATAAATCATGACGATTTATAATATTCTGAGAATTCTAGTATTCAAATTCATACTCCATCAGGCACAGTCCGTGAGCCGGTGCTGTAGGACCGCTGCTGGCTCTGTCGCGAGCTCGAAGCATCTCCTTCACCGATTCCGGTTCCTTCTTCCCCTGACCAATCTCAATCAGGGTGCCTGCAATAATTCTTACCATGTTGTATAGGAAGCCGTTACCGCATACGGAAATCGTAATCTCCTTACCATTCTGCAATACAGATAAGCGATAGATGGTTCTCACTGTATTATCCGTCTGTGTATGGGTGGAGCAAAATGAGGCAAAATCGTGCTGTCCTACCAGATAGGATGCCGCCTTACGCATACGATCCACATCCAGTTTGGTATACACCCAGTAGGTGTATCTCTGATTAGTGGGCATAGGGAACTGATCATGCCAGATTCTATATTCATAAGTCTTACGGCAATCGCATTTCCTAGGATGGAAATCAGGTTCCACCTCTTCCGATTCACGAATTCGAATATCTGCCGGAAGACTCTGATTCAGCGCATAAGAGAACTTCTCAGGCGGAATTCTGGACTCTGTATCGAATACACACACTGCACCCTCAGCATGCACACCTGCATCGGTACGGGATGCACCAATCACCTTTATTTCCTCACCTGTAAGCCTTGATAATTCGGCATTCAGTACACCTTCAATTGTAATTGCATTGGGCTGAATCTGCCAGCCACAATAATCCGTGCCATCATAGGCCACGGTAAGCATTACTCTCTTCATGTATCACCTTCAAATGAACCTTGAACTCCGCCCCCTAGGTTAAAACGGGCTCAACTGTCCTGCTGCAATCACTGCAGCAAGGAAAATAAACAAAATCACATATGCCACGAAATCCCGTCTGGCGTAGACTAATGGTTTCATTTTCGTTCTTCCTTCACCGCCTCGATAGCATCTTGCCTCCATAGCCATAGCAAGATCGTTGGCTCTACGAAATGCAGATACAAACAGCGGCACCAGCAGCGGAACCATATTCTTCACACGCCGGAATAAGTTACCACTCTCAAAATCAGCACCTCTGGCCATCTGCGCTCTCATAATCTTATCCGTCTCCTCCAGAAGAATCGGAATAAAGCTTAAGGCGATGGACATCATCATTGCCACTTCATGTACCGGCACCTTGAAGATTCTAAGGAACCCAAGTCCTCTCTCCAAGCCGTCTGTAAGGTTATTCGGCGTTGTGGTAAGGGTCATAATAGAAGTTCCGATAATCAGATAAATAAGCCTTAACAGCATGAATACGGCGTTGTGAAGACCTTCCTCCGTAATGGTCAGCTTCCAGAAGCTGACAAGAGGCGTTCCCGGTGTGGAGAACAAATTCAGAAGCGTGGTAATCAATAGTAGAATCATAATTGCCTTCAGGCCTCGTACCATAAAGGAGAACGGTACCTTAGACAGAATGATTACCGACACAAGAAAAGTTGTTACCACAATATAACCGGTAAAATTCCGAAACAGGAACATAGATGCCACGTATAATAATGTACCAAACAGTTTTACCCTTGGGTCAAGACGATGAAGAATCGAGTCGGCCGGGTAATACTGACCTATCGTAATATCTCTAAGCATGCTGCCAGTCCTTCCTCAATGGTCATGGCGTCAGTACGAATGTTAACGCCTTTCTCTGCGATACACTGCATGATTTTGGTGACGTCAGGAACCGATAGTCCCATCTGCTCCAACTCTGCACGATGTTTAAATACTTCTCTGGGTACGTCGTCATAGACAACCCTAGCCTGGTCCATAACAATAATACGATCAGCATACTCTGCCACATCATCCATACTATGGGATACCAGAATAATCGTAATATGATTCTCTTCATGGAGTCGCTTAATCAGCTCCAGAATCTCACTTCTACCCATAGGATCCAGACCGGCTGTAGGCTCATCCAGAATCAACACCTCCGGCTTCATAGCCAGCACACCTGCAATAGCCACTCTTCGCTTCTCGCCACCGGACAGTTCAAAAGGTGACTGATAGAAATATTCGTCTGCAATTCCCACCTGTTTCAGGGCTTCATAGGCTCTCAATTCCACCTCTGAACGCTCCAGCCCCATATTCTTAGGGCCAAAGCAGACATCTGTGAAGACATCCTCTTCAAACAGCTGATGCTCCGGATACTGGAATACCAGACCAACCTTACTTCGAAACAGTCTCTTATCGAAGTCGTCATCGGCAATATTCTCACCGTTATAATAGATTCCGCCTTCAGTCGGCTTGGTAAGACCGTTCAAATGCTGCACAAGTGTGGATTTACCGGAACCGGTATGACCGATTAGGCCGATAAACTCACCATCGCCGATTTCCAGGTTGATATCATCAAGGGCCTTTACTGCAAAGCTTGTGCCGGGATTATATATGTAATTGACATGATTTACAATAAGTGACATAGAGCCTCCGCGAATTCCTCAGGAGATAACACCCCTGCGGGAAAATCAATACCCTTCTTTCTTAATTCATGAGCCAGTTTGGTTGCCTGGGGAACACTGAGTCGAATCTTCTCAAGTTCATCCACTCTGGCAAAAATTTCCCTGGGACTTCCCTGCATAACAACGCGTCCCTTATCCATGACAAATACCTTGTTGGCATGGATTACTTCTTCCATGTTATGGGTAATTAGTATAACCGTAATATTCTCCGCAGCACGCAACGCCTCTACTGCCTTAATTACTTCTGCTCTTCCGATAGGATCAAGCATTGCTGTAGGTTCATCAACGACAATACACTTAGGGCGCATTGCCAGTACACCTGCAATTGCAACTCTCTGCTTCTGACCACCGGACAGTCTGGATGGTGAGTGCTTACGATATTTGTACATCTCTACCGTTTTAAGACTGTCAAATACCCGCTCCCAGATTTCGTCAGTAGGAACGCCCATGTTCTCCGGGCCGAATCCTACATCTTCCTCTACAACGGTCCCAATAATCTGGTTATCGGGATTCTGAAATACCATACCTGTAGTCTGTCTCACATCCCACAAATGATTGGTATCGGAGGTGTCCTTGCCATCCACAAATACAGTGCCCTCAGTAGGATATAGAATTGCATTCATATGCTTAGCAAGGGTAGACTTACCGGAGCCGTTATGTCCCAAAATCGCAATAAAATCTCCCTGTGCAATGTCAAGATTCACATCATCTATTGCACGCACGATGCCATCCACTGCGCCTTCTTTATCGCGACGTATATATTCAAATATCAGGTTTTTAACTTCTACAAGTCCCATAATATTCCTTACCTGTGTATACTCAATCTATCCTAGTATATCTGTATATGCACTATTTGTAAACAATAAGCATTTACAAGTATACAATTGAAGAGCTGAAAAAAAGAGCACGGTATTCCGTGCTCTTTCAATCGTTATTATACTAACTCGATAACAACTTCCATAGCTGCATCACCCTTACGAG
>JAZLHG010000201.1:0-2106 GCA_045616705.1 Lachnospiraceae bacterium
GACCCCAGAGAATACGGTGTGGTTGAATTTGATGAGAACGGTATGGCTGTTTCCATTGAGGAGAAGCCGGAGAATCCCAAGTCCAACTATGCGGTACCGGGACTCTATTTCTATGATAACGACGTTGTGGAGATTGCGAAGAATGTGAAGCCTTCCGCTCGTGGAGAAATTGAAATTACAACTGTGAATAACACCTATCTTGAGAGAGGTGATTTGCATGTAGAGACACTGGGTCGTGGCTTTGCATGGCTGGATACGGGTAATCACGATATGCTTCTTGATGCAGCTAACTTCGTTGCGGCATTCCAGAAGCGCCAGGGAATGTATATTTCCTGTATTGAAGAGATTGCATTCAGAAGAGGATTTATTTCCAAGGAGCAGTTAATTGAACTGGCACAGCCTCTTCTTAAGACAGAGTATGGTAAATATTTGATCGAGGTTGCTGAGGGGCTCTAAGATCGGATAGGCACATAAGGGGTAGAAATGAAAAAGAACAGAGATCATGAGGAACTTCCGGTTTTCTCTTGGGAAGAATTCGAAAAAGAAAAAGCCCTGGAGAGACTGAGACGTGAGGAACAGGAAAAGGACAAATATGAGTGGGACCGTCCGCTTGTGCAGGAGACTTGGCAGCTTGACGAGCAGCCGGCTTCACCTGTAACGGGTCTCACCGAGAATCTTCCTACAGAGGAAGCTATTCTTCGTGCGGTCCTGGAAGAAGATTTGGAACTGTCCGCACAAATTTCCGAGAAATTAAATTCTGTAGCCGGAACTCCTAAAGTGAATGAACAGGCCATCAGGTCCTCCGTTGATAAGAAGATTGTCATTAAGTCAGAGGAACTGAAGGGGAAGCGTGCCGGCAAGAAGGATAAAGAGACCAAGCGTAAAGTCAGAAGACGCGTTCCGAAAGAAGATCATTTCGAGAATAACGACAAGCCAATTTACGAAAAGGAACTTGAGGAGAACGAAGAGCAGTTCTTGGGTCGTAGTAAGAAATATAGTCAGAAGTATGAGGATTCCAAGTCTTCTGAGAAGGCAGAGAAGCCTAAGAGAAGGCGAATCAGTAAAAGCGATAAGCCCGAGAAGAAGGATTCCATGAGTGACTTCCGCAAGGATGCCATGGACTGGAAGGATCATCCGGAAGAAGCAGAGAATCTGGGAGATGCAGTATCCCAGTCCGTAGCGGGTATCCGCAAAATGGGCGGTCTCCAGTGGATTGCAGTGGTTCTGGCGGTATTTGTGGTTGCTTCTGCCGCTATGACAACGGCAGTTTATGCAAGTTACCGTAGTGAATGTAACAAGGCGAGAGCTATGGAGACACTGAAGGAACTTGCTAAGGAGGAACAGGAGCAGACCTACGAAGAGGTAGTGCCCGAAGAGGAAATTATCGCTACCGAAATCGAGGAAGTGGAGCCGGAGATTCGTACACTGGCACTTGTCCTTACTTCCGTTGAAAAAGATTTGAAGATTAAGCTGGTAGATCAGGATGATGTGCTGGTAAAGGGCGTTCCCTGGGGCGTAACCGTTACGGATGAAAAAGGTAAGATTTCCGACAACGATGACGAAGATCAGGACGGTATCATTTATTTAACCGATATGAGTGCGGGGGATTACTCTGTTGAGCTCAAGCCTTCGTCAGGTCTTGCGGATTTCGTACTTCCCACATCCGGCCAAATGGTATCGGTTAAGGCTAAGGTTGAATACAAAGTAATTGCCAATATTAAAGACGAAATTAAGTCCGAGAAGGAAGTCAATGCTGCTGTGGAAGATAACGGCAATAAAGCGGCAGACGTTGAAACCGGTTCTCTTAAGGATACGGTGGAATGGGTTGAATCCACCAAGACCGCAAGCGGAGAGGCTTATGAGGAATCTCAGGTTGAGTTGAGCCTTACCAGGGCTGCGAAAGCGGTACAGACGAAATTCTATGCAGCAATAGAACGGTTAAGTAACAGCATCTCCTCATCTTACAATACGGTAATCGGTATGCCCGTACTCTTAACGGCATCTAATGACGCAGAGCCACCCAGTTTTGATGAGGAGGAACCTACACCGGAGCCTACACCGGAGCCTACCCCGACTCCTACAGCGGAACCTACACCGGAGCCTACA
>JAZLHG010000202.1:0-3598 GCA_045616705.1 Lachnospiraceae bacterium
TTATGTTACGGACGATTGTTCTTAAGATTTCAAAATGGAATACAGGTGACAGTATGGAGCAGTTCTGTGGGAATATGAAGGACGCAGGAATTGCCTGCGTGTTCACATTTGAGGGTTGCGCTCCGGAATGCGCTTACTGTATTACTGATAATCGGGCAGATGCCGATCGAGCCAAGGCTCTGGGAATCGGTATTGCGGTATATCTAAATGAGGATAGTAAGGCGGTTGATTTTCCGGAGGCATTATACTGCATTGAAAATGCATGTCTGATGCCTCCGGTGGCTGTAAATCGCATGTATGAACGATTTCAGGGAATTCCCTGGGAGATTCTGAGAACGAAGCGTACTCTGGTAAGAGAGATGTGCGAAGAGGATCTGGACGCGGTTTATGGAATATTTGATATTCCGGAAGTATCTAAGTATACCGAGGCGCCTTTTGAGGATCCGGCCATGGAACTGCAGTATATGAAGGATTATATTGCAAGTCAGTATCGATTCTTCGAGTATGGTTTGTGGATCGTGGAGGATGAAGCGGGACAGGTCATCGGCAAGGCCGGTGTGGCGGTAAGAGACGGATACGACGATCCGGAGATTGGCTATGTGTTCACAAGCCGTTGCTGGGGGAAGGGCTATGCCTATGAAGTACTGTCGGCTGTGATTGATTATGCAGGGGATCAACTGGAGATAAGCAGGCTGAATGCCTTTGTAATTGCTGAGAACATTCCGTCGGTGAAGCTTCTTCAGAAATTAGGGTTTGTGTGGCACGGAACAGCGGAGATTCAGGGAATTCTCCATCAATGGTACCGTAGGGAATAACTGGATTTATTGGGCAACTTATGGTAGAATGTTTAGTAACTATGTGGGAGGATACCCAATGAAGAAGAAAGACAATGCAGGCAAGACACTGCAGGATGTGGGACTGAGTATTCTGCTGGTAGCACTTTTTGCATCAGCGATGCTTTTTGCCAGTACAACCGATAACTATCTTGAGAGCGTGCTAATGCTGGCAGGTGTGTTCCTTTCCGTGCTGTTTGCATGCTTTCGTGTGTCTGCAATGGCCATTGTAATTGCCAGCTTGCAGACGGTTGCGTTTATTGCTTTTAAACTGTATCAGATGCTTGCACTGGGTGAGAATGTGATGAACATTTCTCTGGCGTGGGCAGCAATCCCGGGAGTTGCCTGTGTTGGTGGCGTTCTGTTCTTAAACGGTCTTAAGAAGACTGCACTTGAGAATCAGGTTCTGAAACAGCAGGTAGAAGACCTGGTTATGATTGATCCACTGACAGGCTTCTATAATTTAAGAAGTATGTTCATGGATATTCAGACTCAGATTTCTTATGCAGAGCGTAATAATAATCCTATTACGCTGATGGTGATTAAGGTACGTTACGGCAAGGAACTGAGGAGTGTTCTGAAACAGAAGCAGTATGAGGCGGCACTGATTAAACTGGCTAAGATCACTTATGACGTGGTTCGTCTTGAGGATAGAGTATATGTAATTGATGATGAAGGGTCTCTGGCGATTCTGCTTACCTGTGACAAGGTGGGTGCCAAGTCTGTTGAGAAGCGTCTTCGCGGCAGAGTTGAGAATCCGGAATCATTTGCAGAGGTTGCACAGTCTCCAATTCGCGTTGAGGTGAAGATTGGATACTTACAATATAAAAAAGAAGAGTTCCAGAGAGATGCAAGACTCTTTAAGGAGCGCGTAGAGGAAGAGGTAGAATACGATCTATGAAATACTTTATAACAGGCGGAGCCGGATTTATCGGTTCTAACATGACGGACAGATTATTAATGGAGGAAGGCAACGAAGTTGTTGTATATGATAATTTCTCCACAGGTCGCAGAGAATTCTTAGAAGGTGCTATGAAGAATCCGAACTTCACTCTGGTTGAGGGTGATACGTTGGATCTTGATGCAATGACCAAGGCCATGGCAGGTTGTGACTTTGTATTCCACTTTGCTGCAAACGCAGACGTTAGAATGGGTACAGAGCATCCTCGTAAGGATCTTGAGCAGAATACCATTGCTACTTACAATGTGTTAGAGGCAATGCGTGCCAACGGCATCAAGAGAATGGGATTCTCATCTACAGGTTCTGTTTATGGCGAGGCAGAGGTAATTCCTACACCGGAAGATGCTCCTTTCCCGATCCAGACATCTCTTTATGGTGCATCCAAGCTGGCATGTGAAGGTTTACTTGCGGCGTATGCAGAAGGATTTGGCTTCCAGGTATATATCTTTAGATTTGTATCCATTCTTGGTGAGCGTTATACACACGGCCATGTATTCGACTTCGTGAAGAAGCTGAAGGCTGATCCTACCAAGCTTCATATTCTTGGCAACGGCAAGCAGCGTAAGGCCTATCTCTATGTGAAGGATTGTATGGAGGCAATTCTCACCGTCATTAGAAATGCTAACGAGAAGGTGAATATTTTCAACCTGGGTACCGATCAGTACTGCGAAGTAAATGATTCCGTTGGCTGGATTTGCGGTAAGCTGGGTGTGACTCCTTCCTTTACTTATGAAGGTGGCGAGAGAGGTTGGATTGGCGATAACCCGTTCATCTATCTTGATACAGCCAAGGTTCGTTCTCTTGGTTGGGAGCCTAAGGCTACCATCGAGGAAGGCGTTGTGAAGACAGTTGAGTATTTAGAAGCAAATCCTTGGGTATTTGCAGCACGTGATTAATTTATGAAGAATTTAAATGAGGTCCAGGTCGTTGTATTAATGGGCGGCCTGGGCACCCGATTAAAAGAATATACCAAACAATGTCCGAAGTCCCTGGTAGAAGTTGCTTCCAGACCCTTTTTCGATTATGAACTGGAACTGCTGAAGAAATGGGGCTTTCGTCGTTTCTTATTCCTGATTGGCTATCAGGCGGACATGATCAGTGACTACTACGGAGACGGCTCTAAGTTCGATGTGGAGATTTCTTACTGCATGGATGGTGAGAAACTGTTAGGAACCGGCGGTGCAGTCAGAAGAGCGATGCCATATCTGGATGAAGATTTCCTGTTAATCTACGGGGACTCTTTTATGGATATTAATTACGAAGAAACGGTTTATCGTTATTTTGCCGGTAAGGCGGAAGGCAAGCATGCGATTATGACTGTGCTTCATAACGGAGATCGATTTGACAAGAGTAATGTGATTGTGAAGGATGGAGAAATTGTTCTCTACGATAAGCACAATACCACACCGGAAATGGATTATATCGATTATGGTGTATGCATGTA
Organism: Lachnospiraceae bacterium; assembly: GCA_045616705.1. Classification (GTDB taxonomy): domain Bacteria; phylum Bacillota; class Clostridia; order Lachnospirales; family Lachnospiraceae; genus UBA2868. The sequence continues at coordinate 3,239 of JAZLHG010000202.1, forward strand.
TGAGCGCAGCCTGTTTGAGGAATATCCTCTTGATGAGGCGTTTGATATTGCGGTAATCCAGAATAAGTTAAGTCTTGCGGGACAACTTGCCTGCCATGTGGTGACGAAGCGGTTCTATGAGATTGGCAGCCCGGCAAGTCTTAAGGAATTTACGGAATACGTAACATATAGATTTCATGAAGCACATCCTGCGATTTTCTTGGATCGTGACGGTGTAATCAATGAGATTATTTATAATGAAGATACAGAGTTGATGGATTCGGCTCAGAATGTCAGTCAGTTTAAAATGTTCCCTTATGTTCCTGAAGTAATTCAGAAGATAAAGGAAATGGGCTACTATGTGTTTGTGGTGACCAATCA
>JAZLHG010000203.1:0-2501 GCA_045616705.1 Lachnospiraceae bacterium
ACCCCGATTAAGCGACAACAATTAAATATGCGGGTGTAGTTCAATGGTAGAACACTAGCCTTCCAAGCTAGATACGTGGGTTCGATTCCCATCACCCGCTTATGCACCACTAGCTCATTTGGTAGAGCACCTGACTCTTAATCAGGGTGTGCAGGGTTCGAGCCCCTGGTGGTGCACTTTCTTTAATAGAAAATTAAATATTTGGCGAGATGGCACAACTGGCTAGAGCGTCCGGTTCATACCCGGGAGGTTGAGAGTTCAAGTCTCTCTCTCGCTACTAAATATTAAGTTCGGAAGTGTAAGCTTTCGAACTTTTTTTGTCGATATAATTACTGAAATAATGGCTTTTTGGCTAAATTTGGTTTACATAGTTAGTTAAATATGCTATTATGAGACAAAATATGTATTACTATGCGCTTTTTTCTGTGCGTGCATGTAACACGAAATTAATAGGAGGTCAAAATGAAGGTTAAGAGAATTCTGGCAGCAATGCTTACCATGGCTATGCTTCTGACTTCAAGTGGATTCACATCTATTGTATATGCTGATACCCTTGTGCCGGCAGCAGATCCTGCAATGGAAGTTATTGTTGAAGAGGGGAACCAGGAAGTCGCTGATACCGAGGCTACGGTTGTTGGCGACACAGGTGAGATACCGGAAATGGTTGATGAGGATGAGGTTGTTACCAATCCTGAGACTGTTGAGCCCGGTGAGGGTACCGAGACACCCGAAGTGGTCGTAGAAGGTGTGGCTCCCGAAGAAGAGACACCGGAAGTAACGGAAGGTGAAGAAGGTGCCACTGATTTAGAAACTGCTGAGGCAGAGGAAGGAAATGCAGATCTTGAAGCTGCTGTATATACTCCCGATGAATTCTTCTCGGTTGGCGGAAGCGGTGAGCTGGAAGTAGATGAGGATGCGGTTGAGGATCTCTTTGTGATTCCCACTACAGTTTATTTACCGGAAGGTGTTGAGATTATTCCGGAAGGTATCTTTAACTACGGCTCCTGCCTTGAAGAAGTAACAGAGGTTAAGTTTGCGGAGAAGAACAAACTTAAAACCATTGAAGCGAAAGCTTTTGAGGGTAGTCCGATTACTTCTCTTGAACTTGGTGAGAACTGCTTCTATATTGGAGAGTCTGCATTTGAAGATAGTGCCATTAACAGCATCTCATTGACACATGTAATGGTGATTGGTAATAGTGCGTTCGAGAATTCCAAGCTTGACAATATCACATTATCCAATGCAAGAATTATTGGTTCTAAGGCTTTTGCCGGTTCTAATGTTGCATCTGTTACGTGGCCTACTGCAGCGTTTGATTTGTCAAGCGATACTCCGGATATCGAAGATCCCATTGATTATTTGGGACCTGATTGCACCGGTATTCTGAAGGATGATGATCCGATTTTATATGATTACTATATTGGTGCTGACGCTTTTGCAAGATGTAATCTGCAGAAACTTGCCTGGGGAGATTTGAAATCTTTTGTTTATGTAGGTAAGAATGCATTCAGTGCCAACGAGCAGTTGACACAGGCTAATCTTCCTGTAGGATTGAGTGCTATTTCAGACGGTATGTTTAAGGACTGCGTCAAATTATCCAGTCTGACTATGAAATACCCTAAGGATTACAACATGACCACAAGCATCGGTGCTGATGCCTTCTCCGGTTGTGCAGCTCTTGTTGAGTTGGAAATTGGACTTAGTGTTAAAAAGGTTGGACGTAATGCGTTTGGTGGATGTAAGAAGTTAAATAAAGTTACATTCTATGAGCCAAATGGTGATGTAACCATTACTGATAATGCGTTTTCGGAGAATGCAACCAACGATCATAAGATTACAATCAGTGCTTGGGATGGTAAGGTTGAAACCTATGTAACCAATACCATTAAGGAGAAAGGTTATACCTACGTATCCTTATACAAGTCCTGGAAAATTATCGGTAAGAGTTCCAGCAAGGGTACCGTTACGGTTCAGGATAAAGCGAAGCCCGGAGATGCTGTAGATTTTAAGATTAAGCCTGCGGAAGGATATGCACTTAAGAACTTAAGCATGGTATCCATTGGTAACAGTGAGACAAATCCTACACAGACGGTTAATCCGAGACTGGTATCGGCGGATAATTCGGTGATTACGCTGAACATGGAAATGCCGGACTATGAAGTATATATTGTTCCTACTTTTGTTGCTAAGGATAAATTGGTTAAGGGCAATTTAAAGTGGAGTTTTGATCCTGCTGACTGCGATGTGAGCCAGGATCGTAAGGAACTGACATTTGAGCATGTTGGTTACAGCGCACAGATTAGAATATCAGACGATGGTGACAGCAACGCAGAAGTTGCGCCTTGGAACTTCAAGATGAGCACCGATAAGCCGGACTTCATTTCTGTATCCGGTATGGGTGTAATCTCTGCGTTAGAGAAGGGTGACGCTTCCATTACCATTAAGGCAATCGGAACCAACAAGCAGATTGTATTGATGGCCCATGTTATTGAACATATTGC
>JAZLHG010000204.1:0-1932 GCA_045616705.1 Lachnospiraceae bacterium
ATAGGTATACTCCGCTTTATTTGCGGTAACATCCTTGGTAATATCCACAAGAACAGGTCCGGGACGGCCGGATCTTGCAATCGCAAAGGCTTTACGAAGGGTATCTGCCAGTTCGTTAACATCCTTAACAATATAGCCATGCTTTGTAATCGGCATGGTTACACCTGCAATATCCACCTCCTGGAAAGTATCCTTACCGAGTAACGGCAATGTTACATTCGCCGTAATTGCCACAAGTGGAACCGAATCCATATATGCAGTAGCAATTCCGGTAACAAGATTTGTTGCACCGGGACCAGAAGTTGCCAAGCACACACCGACTCTGCCGGTAGCACGGGCATAACCATCTGCGGCATGAGCAGCACCCTGCTCGTGGCTGGTCAAATAATGTTTGATTTTATCGCGATAATTATATAACTCATCATAAATGTTAAGGATTGCTCCACCGGGATAGCCGAAAACAGTATCAACACCCTGTTCAAGAAGACATTCCATAACTATTTGTGAACCTGAAAGCAACATGTTATTTCTCCTCACAATTCCTATTTGGGAACAGATAGTACTGCACCACGATCTGCAGTTGTAACCAGTCTCTCATATCTGCTTAAGTATCCGGTCAATTCCTTCTGCTTGGGCTGCCACTTTGCTTTTCTGACAGCAAGTTCCTCATCACTGACTGCAAGCTCCAGCTTATACTCAGGAATATTAATATGAATAATATCTCCCTCTTCCACAAAAGCGATGGGGCCACCCAGTGCAGCTTCCGGTGCTACATGTCCAATAGATGCGCCACGGCTTGCGCCGGAAAATCTACCGTCTGTAATTAATGCTACGGATGCGCCAAGTCCCATGCCCGCAATAGCGGAGGTAGGATTTAACATTTCTCTCATACCGGGGCCACCCTTGGGGCCTTCGTTACGAATTACAACAACATCACCTGCAACGATTTTGCCACCCTTAATTGCAGCAATTGCCTCTTCTTCACTCTCAAATACTCTTGCAGGGCCTGAATGTACCATCATTTCAGGTACGACAGCACTTCTCTTAACAACAGAACCATTGGGTGCAAGGTTACCCTTCAGAACCGCAAGTCCACCTGTCTTGGAATAAGGATTCTCTGTAGGACGAATTACCTCAGGATTGCGATTGATACAGTTCTTAATATTCTCACCAATGGTCTGACCTGTTACCGTCATACAGTCAAGGTTTAATAAGCCTAAATCTGCAATCTGTTTCATAACCGCATATACACCACCCGCTTCATTAAGGTCCTCCATGTAAGTAGGACCTGCAGGTGCAAGATGGCAAAGGTTCGGTGTCTTCTCGCTAATCTCGTTAGCAAGAGAAATATCAAAATCAAATCCAACTTCATGAGCAATGGCAGGAATATGAAGCATAGAATTAGTAGAACATCCCAGTGCCATATCGATCGTTAATGCATTCATGATTGATTCTTTGGTAATAATATCTCTGGGACGAATGTTCTTGCGATACAGTTCCATTACTGCCATGCCTGCATGCTTGGCAAGACGCAAACGATCGGAATAAACGGCGGGAATCGTTCCATTGCCACCAAGTCCCATACCAAGGGCCTCTGTTAAACAGTTCATGGAATTAGCTGTATACATACCGGAACAGCTACCACAGGTAGGACATACCTTAGTCTCAAACTCTTCCAATTCTGCATCCGTCATATTGCCTGCAGCATGTGTACCAACCGCCTCAAACATAGAAGATAAACTCCTCTTCTGGCCGTTAACATGACCTGCAAGCATGGGACCACCTGATACAAATACAGTAGGTACGTTTACTCTGGCAGCTGCCATAAGAAGGCCGGGAACATTTTTATCACAGTTCGGTACCATAACAAGTGCATCAAACTGATGTGGAATTGCCATACATTCTGTGGAATCGGCAACCAAATGACGGGAG
>JAZLHG010000205.1:0-3169 GCA_045616705.1 Lachnospiraceae bacterium
CCATAATTGGCCGTCTTCGGTTTCTTGTGACCATCGTTAATCAAATCACTTAAGAACAGAATACATCCACTAGCCAGTAAGCAAATACCAGGAATCAACAAAGCCCCACTAACCGACTCTACAACGTCCTCAAGCAATACGCCGAGAATGCCCGTCGGGACAGTAGATACAATCAGCATAATGACAAACTTACGATAAGATGTGGAAGCAAGCACAATATAAGGTTGCTTCTGAATTGCCGAAAAATTCTTAAAAAATCGTCCGATGTTAATGCAACAATCTCTCACAATTCCGAAAAAATCAACAATCAGCTTAATGATATCACGATATAAAACTGCAAAGATTGCGATCAATGTAGCAAAATGAAGGAGTACATCAAATAAGACCCCCGTATCGGTATTCACACCAAGCAAATTCTGTAAAATCGCCAAATGCCCTGAAGAGCTCACCGGAAGAAATTCCGTAAGTCCTTGCACGACACCAAGAATGACTGCCTGTAGAATTGACATATAAGCCTCCTAATATATCATCGTATCAATACATTATACCATATGTACATCAATCTGTTCAAATGGTATTACAATGCCTTCACGGTCGAATGCCTTCAGAATCTCCTCAAGCACTAACCGTTTCTTATCTAAAAATTCTTTATTTTTAACATAGAATTCAATACCCATTTCAATTCCTGAAGACTCGAATTCCGATACATATACTTTTCGGTCATGTTCAGATACCTGAGACGCGTTAAGAACTTCCATAATAACCTGGCGAACCCGGTCAGTATCTTCACCGTAATTAATCATCACTCTGAGATCAACACGACGTTCTTTTAATGCAGAAAAATCAGTAAGCGTAGCATTGGCCAATTCTCCGTTCGGTATAACAACAACACGATTATCTCTGGTCTTCAACTTCGTGTAGAACATGTGAATCTCATATACCGACCCTTCCGTTCCATGGGTTGACTCAGAGATGTAGTCTCCAATCTTAAAGGGTTTACTGATTAGAATCAGCAAGCCTCCGGCAAAATTAGACAAGCTTCCCTGGGCTGCCAAACCAAGAGTCAGTCCCAAAGAACCAAGAATCGTAACTATTGATGCAGCATCAACACCGAAATATCCTGCCAAAATAGCTATCAGAATACAATAAAGAATAGCCTTAACCGTTGCTGTAATAAAATTAATACTTCCATTCTCAATCTTGGATTTCTCAAGAGACTTCCTAACCACGCCGCAAAGGCATCGAATAATCCAGGAACCCAGAATGAGAAGGACAACAATTACAGCAATACGAATTCCAAGACTTAATAATCTGACCGGAATTGTCTCCAGATAAGTCTCAACCGTAGCCTTTTGTCCAAACATACTTGTCAGTTCAGTTTCTATAATCTCCTGCATATCAAACTCCACATTAATCTATCTCATGAATAAACAGTCCGCTCCGAAGCTTAGGCTCAAACCATGTTGACTTAGGCGGCATTAACAAATGCGCATCCGCAACATGAAACAGTTCCTCAATCTGTGTGGGATACATTGCAAAGGCAATCTTCGCATCATCCTGAACTCTCCTTACAAGTTCCTCAAGCCCTCGAATTCCTCCAACAAAGTCTATGCGTTGATCTGTCTTCGGATCCTGAATGCCAAATAGCGGTTCCAATACATTATCCTGAAGAATGGAAACATCCAACCCCTTTACAGGATCGTCGCTTAAATACTGTTTATCAAAATCAAATGCATACCATTTCTCTTCGAAATATACACTGCACTGTCCCTTATGTTCCGGTCTGAAAGGCTTTGTTCCTTTCTCAACAAGCGTTCCCATGCTACGAAGGCAATCTAATACTTCTTGGGAAGAATGGCCATTTAAATCTCTAACTACTCTGTTATAATCCATAATCAGCAGTTCTTCATCGGGAAAAAGAACAGATAAGAAATAATTAAACTCCTCCGTGCCATCATAACCGGGATTCTCTTCTCTTCTCTTAAGCCCAACCTTAACCGCAGAAGCGCAACGATGGTGGCCATCTGCAATATAAATAGCATCCATCTTGTCAAAAGCCTGCCTAATACACTCAATATCTGAAGGCTGATCAATTACCCACACGCGATGACCGATTCCATCAGGTGATACAAAATCATTAACAGCCTGTGTCTGCTTCACAGAAGCAACAACCTGGGAAATAACAGGATTCGCATGATAGGCCAAGAAAATCGGTCCGGTTTGCGCGCCCATAGTATCCACATGACGAATTCTGTCTGCCTCTTTATCGGCTCTGGTATTCTCATGCTTCTTAATTACCTCATTGCTGTAATCATCAATGGATGCACAGGCAACAATACCCGTTTGCGAACGACCATTCATTGTTAGTTCATAGATATAATAGCAAGGAGTCTCATCACTGCGATAGTACTGCTGTTCCTTCATGCGATAATAAGAATCCCTTGCACACTCATAAACGCAATCCGCATAAGTATCCACGGAATCAGGGAACTGTGTCTCAGCACGATCGATCGCAAGGAAAGAAAGCGGTTCTCTTGTCACTTCTTCTTTTGCTTCTCTTCTGTTATAAACATCATAAGGAAGTGCCGCAATTCTATCTGCATATTCATCTGCCGGACGCACTGCCTGAAAAGGTCTGATGATAGCCATATTAAAATCCTCCAAAAACAAAAAAATCCACTCCTTATATTGTATCAGAAAGGAGTGGAAATTTTAATAGATAAGTTACGAACTAAACAAAATCTTATTTAATTACTCTTACACGAATAACATTCTCAATGCTCTCAAGCTTAGCTACCATATCAGGTGTAACCTCAGACTCGATATCCAGCATTGTATATGCATATTCGCCTTTAGACTTGTTCATCATATTGGAAATGTTAATTCCTAAATCACCAAAACAAGCAGTGAACTTGGTAATCATATTCGCAAGATTCTTATGCATAATTGCAATACGACCTGCTGTTGTACATACACCCATATCACAATTAGGGAAATTAACTGAATTTATAATATTACCATTCTCAAGATAATTTCTCATCTCATCAACTGCCATCTTAGCACAGTTATCTTCTGCCTCCTCTGTAGATGCACCAAGGTGAGGCATAACAATACATCCTTCCTGTCCAGCTGTAGTAGGATTTGCAAAGTCAGACACATACTTTTTAAT
>JAZLHG010000206.1:0-2564 GCA_045616705.1 Lachnospiraceae bacterium
CCTTCAGATTATGATTTTGCTGTTCAGATTGCAGAAGGAGTAATGAAGCATGAGTAAGATTAAAATTATTGCAGGACCCTGTGTAATGGAGTCAAAAGAGCTTCTTATGGAAGAGGCTGCTAAGCTTGTTGAAATTACTAAGAAACTCGATGTTGATTTCTATTTCAAGGCTTCATTTGATAAAGCCAACAGAACCAGTATTTCTTCATTCAGAGGCCCCGGACTTGAGACCGGTATGAAGTGGATGCAGGAGGTAAAGGATACTTTCGGCTGTAAACTTGCTACAGATATTCATGAGCCCTGGCAGGCAGCACCTGTTGCAGAAGTATGTGACCTGCTTCAGATTCCCGCATTCCTTTGCAGACAGACAGACCTTTTGGTTGCAGCTGCAAAAACAGGTAAGACTCTTAATATCAAGAAGGCACAGTTCCTTGCACCTTGGGATATGAGAAATGTTGTTAACAAAGTAGTAGAATCCGGTAATACCGATCTTATGCTTTGTGAAAGAGGATCAATCTTCGGTTATAATACATTGGTTGTAGATATGACAGGTATCATCGAAATGAAGAAGTTTGGATACCCGGTTGTGTTTGATGCAACCCATAGTGTTCAGAAGCCCGGCGGAAAGGGCGACTCTACAGGTGGAAACAGAGACTTCGTAGAACCGCTTGCAAAGGCTGCAATAGCAGCAGGCGCTGATCATCTTTTCTTTGAAGTGCATCCCGATCCCGATAATGCATTAAGTGATGGTCCCAACATGGTGAGACTTGATGACTTCGAAAGATTACTTGGTGCGGTTCTTAAGGTATATGACGCTGTACACTAATTACTTCTGCTACAAAAAGATAATTAACTTAATGTGCATAAATATATGTGCAAAATACAGAGAGAATGGACATGGATAATATCAATTCTTTAGAGATGGGCCGTGAGGTCATTAATACTGAAATAGAAGCTCTTACAATGATGAGAGATGCACTTGATGAGCAGTTTTTGACAATAGTTGATGTCATAACTAATTGTAAGGGTAAGGTTGTGTTTACCGGTATAGGAAAACCCGGTCACATTTGCAAGAAGCTTGCAGCTACTTTCTCAAGTCTTGGAACACCCAGCTTTTACCTACATCCGGCAGAGGCTCAGCATGGTGACCTTGGAATGATTTCAGAGGATGATGTAGTACTTGCAATCAGTTATTCCGGGGAAAGTGATGAGGTTATCAGACTGATACCGAATATTCACCTTATCGGTGCCAAAATAATCGGAATTACAGCTAAACCTAAGAGTACACTTGGAAGTAACAGCGATTATGTACAGATTCTACCGAAATTCGAGGAAGCATGTTACATGCATCTTGCCCCGACATCTTCAACGACTGTTGAACTTGCATATGGTGATGCACTTGCCGTTGCAGTGGCTTACAGAAAAGGCTTCCAGAAGGAGAACTTTGCAGCCTTCCATCCCGCAGGTGCACTTGGTAAGAAGCTTATTCTTAAGGTATCTGATTTGATGTTCGGGGGAACAAGTAATGCAGTATCTCCGGAGGATTCGTCATTACAGGATACTATAGTTGAGATGAGTACCAAGAGACTTGGAGCAGTATCTGTGGTGGATGAAACCGGTCATCTTATCGGAATCGTTACGGATGGTGATTTGCGTAGAGCGCTTGAGCGTAAAGCAGATATATATGCTCTTAACACCCGTGACATTATGACCAAGAATCCTGTCAGTATAAGTGACAGTGCAATGGCTGTAGAAGCGCTTAAGATGATGAAGGTACGTAATATATCAGTATTACCTGTTGTAAACAAAAAAGGCATACTGGTTGGTATGATTACAATCAATGGTCTTATCGAGGCAGGTCTGGTCATTTAATCATTGAAAGCGATGTTTGGATGACTACGGAAAGGATATGGATATTCATATGAAAATCAAACTGGTAGCAATGGATGTTGACGGTACAATGACCGACGGCAAAATCTATATAGGACCTACCGGTGAAGCCATGAAGGCATTCTCCGTTAAAGACGGTCAGGGTATCGCAATGTTGCGTAAGGCCGGTATCACAACAGCTATAATTACCGCACGTAAATCAGATATAGTCAATTACCGTGCAGGTGAACTTAAAATGGATGATGTATGCCAGGGTATCGCTAATAAAAGAGATGCGCTTGCTTTGTTATGCGAAAAATATGATATTTGCCCCGAAGAAGTGGCATATATCGGAGATGATATTCCGGATATCCCGGCGATGGAATTTGCCGGGATATCATTTTGTCCGCAGGATGCTGTAAAGCAAATACTTGAGATTTGTGATTATGTTATGCCATATGATGGTGGTAATGGTGCAGTCAGAGCTGCAGCAGAGTATATTTTGGAAAATAATGAGTAAAACATTCCCGGAGGAATAAAGCAGGATGAACATATTAATATATCCCGGCGATGATAAATCAAACAGAGTACTTAAACCTACAATTAAAGAACTGCTTATGGACCACTGCGTTAGAATTTGGGGTGACCCGATGCACGTTCCGGGAGTTTTGTCTGAATTTAAGGAATTGTTCGTT
>JAZLHG010000207.1:0-5066 GCA_045616705.1 Lachnospiraceae bacterium
CTTAAATCTTCTGTTGTTTCTCTTCTTTATTACAAGAATACTTCTCTTAAAGATGCTCTGGACAATGTGTTCGTAGCAATTGACCGTGAATACAGAAACGGTTCCAATATTATCGTATTGAGCGACCGCGGTGTTGATGAAAACCACGTTGCAATTCCTTCACTGCTTGCGGTATCTGCACTTCAGCAGTACATGGTAACTACTAAGAAGCGTACTTCTGTAGCTATGATTCTTGAATCAGCTGAACCTAGAGAGGTACATCATTTTGCTGTATTACTTGGTTATGGTGCTTCCGCGATCAACCCATATCTTGCCATGAATGCCATCAAACAGATGATCCACGAAGGTGTTCTTCAGAAAGATTATTATGCTGCAGTAAATGATTACAATGATGCAGTGCTTCATGGAATCGTTAAGATTGCATCTAAAATGGGTATATCTACAATTCAGTCATACCAGGGTGCTAAGATATTCGAGGCAATTGGTATTGATAAGGAAGTAATCGACAAATACTTCACAGGAACTGTATGTCGTATAGGTGGTAAATCACTTAAGGATATAGAGACTGAGGTTGATAATCTTCATTCAGAAGCATTTGATCCGCTCGGACTTTCAACAGATTTGTCACTCAACAGTATTGGACATCATAAGATGAGAAGCGGTGCTGATGAGCATATGTATAATCCTGCGACAATTCATCTCCTTCAGGAATCAACCAAGCGCGGCGATTACAGCATGTTCAAGGAATATACCGCACTTGTTAATAAAGAGGATTCCGTTAGAAACTTAAGAGGACTTCTTGAAATTGATTATCCCGAAAAGGGCATAGACATAAACGAAGTAGAACCTGCATCTGAAATCGTAAAGAGATTTAAAACTGGTGCGATGAGCTATGGTTCAATTTCCAAGGAAGCTCATGAGACACTTGCAATCGCTATGAATAACCTTCAGGGTAAGTCAAATACCGGTGAAGGTGGTGAGGATGAAGAAAGACTTACCATAGGACCCGACGGACTTAACCGTTGCTCAGCAATTAAGCAGGTGGCATCAGGAAGATTCGGCGTAACAAGCAGATACCTTATTAGTGCAGAAGAAATACAGATAAAGATGGCGCAGGGTGCAAAGCCCGGTGAAGGTGGACATCTTCCCGGAGGAAAGGTTTATCCTTGGATTGCAAAGACCAGACATTCTACCCCTGGTGTTGCACTTATTTCACCTCCGCCTCATCATGATATTTATTCAATTGAAGACTTGGCACAGCTTATTTATGATTTGAAGAATGCGAATACCAAGGCAAGAATATCAGTTAAGCTTGTATCGGAAGCCGGTGTAGGTACTGTTGCTGCCGGTGTTGCCAAAGCCGGAGCTCAGGTTGTACTTATCTCTGGATATGACGGTGGAACAGGTGCTGCTCCTCGAAACTCGATACACAATGCAGGTCTTCCGTGGGAACTTGGCCTTGCCGAAACTCATCAGACACTTATTCAAAACGGTTTACGTAACAAGGTTAGAATTGAAACCGACGGTAAGCTCATGAGCGGAAGAGATGTTGCTATTGCAGCAATGCTCGGTGCTGAGGAATTCGGATTTGCTACAGCTCCGCTTGTTACTATGGGTTGCGTAATGATGAGAGTATGTAACCTCGATACATGCCCCGTAGGTGTTGCAACACAGAACCCCGAACTTCGTAAGCGTTTTAAAGGAAAGCCTGAGTATGTTGAGAACTTCATGCTTTTCATTGCCGAAGAGCTTCGTGAAATCATGGCACAGCTTGGAATTAAGAAGCTCGATGAACTTGTAGGTCGTTCGGATTTACTTAAGAAAAAGACAATTCTTACACCTGAACAGGATAAAATCGATATGTCGGTTATCCTTGATAACCCTTATATCGGAAGCGGAGTACAGTACACATTTGATCCTACCCAGGTATATGACTTCAAGCTCGAGGAAACCCTTGATGAGAAAGTTCTCTTAAAGCAGCTCGGTAAGGCTATTGATTCGGGTACACCAAAGAGTCTTGAAATAGATGTAACCAACACAGACAGAGCTTTCGGAACAATTCTTGGTAGTGAGATTACAAGAAAGCGTGGTGAAAATCTCGAGGAAGATACGTACCATATTCTTTGTAAGGGTGCAGGCGGTCAGTCATTTGGTGCATTTATTCCTAAGGGTCTTACACTTGAGCTCGTCGGAGATTCAAACGACTACTTCGGCAAAGGCTTATCAGGTGGTAAGTTGGTTGTATATCCGCCTAAGGGAAGCCGCTTCAAGCAGGATGAAAATATTATTATCGGTAACGTAGCTCTTTATGGTGCAACAAGTGGTAAAGCCTTCATCAATGGTGTTGCCGGTGAGCGTTTCTGTGTAAGAAACTCAGGTGCAATTGCAGTCGTAGAAGGTGTCGGCGACCATGGATGCGAATACATGACCGGTGGACGTGCTGTTATTCTCGGACGTACAGGTAAGAACTTCGCAGCAGGTATGAGTGGCGGTATTGCTTATGTACTTGATGAAGATAATGATTTGTATACAAAAATAAATAAGGACATGGTTTCCGGTTATGAACTGACCAGTAAATATGATGTTCAGGAACTTAAGGATATTATCACGGAACATGTTTCACTGACCAATTCGGAAAAAGGTAAGATGATTTTGGAAAACTTCGCAGAGTACCTGCCTAGATTCAGAAAGATAATACCTCATGATTATGAGCAGGTTCTTAAGTCCATTGTACAGATGGAGGAAAAAGGACTCTCAGCCGAGCAGGCACAGATTGAAGCATTTTATGCAACAAAGAAAAAAGCATAAGTAGTAGATGATAATGGTTGACATAACATATATGCGGAAAGGAATAAACAATGGGAAAACCAACCGGATTTATGGACTATGAAAGAGTGGAATCTAAAGCGATTTCACCTGAAGAAAGAATAAAAAATTGGAATGAATTTCATGAGCATCTGCCGATGAAGGAGCAGCAGCTTCAGGGCGCAAGATGTATGGATTGTGGTGTACCTTTTTGCCAGTACGGACAGAATATTGCAGGAATGACAAGCGGATGTCCCTTACATAATTTAATTCCGGAATGGAATGATTTGGTATATACCGGAAACTGGAAAGAAGCCTATAACAGACTTCATAAAACAAATAACTTCCCCGAATTCACATCAAGAGTATGCCCTGCACTTTGTGAGAAGGCATGTACCTGTGGATTGGATGGTGATCCGGTATCCACTAGAGAAAACGAATATGCAATTATTGAAAATGCATATGCACAGGGATATGCATCAGCTAATCCACCTAAAACTAGGACCGGAAAGAAGGTTGCTGTTATCGGATCAGGCCCTTCCGGACTTGCTGTAGCGGATGTACTTAATCACAGAGGACATGAAGTTACAGTTTTTGAACGATCTGACAGAGTTGGCGGACTTCTTATGTATGGAATTCCGAATATGAAGCTCGAGAAGCACATTATCGACCGTAAAGTAAAGATAATGGAAGAAGAAGGAGTAATCTTTAAGACTGGTGTTGATGTTGGCGTCGATATTAAAGCCGACAAGATTATTAAGGAGTTTGACAAGGTTGTTCTTGCCTGTGGTTCTTCTAACCCCAGAGATTTAAATGCTCCGGGAAGAGATGCAGAAGGTATTTACTTTGCGGTGGACTTCCTTAAGGCAAATACTAAGAGCTTACTCGATTCTGATTTCAAGGATAAGAAATATATTGAAACCAAAGGTAAGGACGTTGTTATTATCGGTGGCGGAGATACAGGTAATGACTGCGTAGGTACTTCAATCAGACACGGGGCTAAATCCGTTACTCAGATAGAAATGATGCCTAAAGCTCCTGATGAGCGTGCAGAAAATAATCCCTGGCCTGAATGGCCCAAGGTGTGCAAGACTGATTACGGTCAGGAGGAAGCAATTGCAGTCTATGGCAATGATCCCAGAATTTATGAAGCAACCGTAAAGGAATTCATAAAGGATAAATCAGGTAAGCTTAAGAGTGTTAAAATCGTTAAGCTTTCTTGGGAAAAGGATGCGGAAACTGGAAGAATGAACATGAAGGAAATTCCGGGATCTGAACAGACACTTCCTTGTCAGGTTCTGATTATTGCTGCCGGATTCTTAGGATCACAGAAGTACGTTACGGATGCATTCGGAGTAGAGCTTGATGCAAGAACCAATGTAAAGACCGCACTTGAAGGCAATTGCAAAGCAGACAGCTTCAAAACTTCGGTTCCGAATGTTTATGCTGCAGGTGACATGCATACAGGACAATCCCTGGTAGTAAAAGCTATAAGACAGGGACGTGAGTGTGCAGCCGCAGTGGATTATGCGCTGATGGGATTTACCAATATTGTAGTTCAGTAAAAGAAAAAAATAATATATTTTTTAGGGTACGGCCAAGTGTCGTACCCTTTTTACTTTTAGGTTAATGTGTTATAATTTTCTTTGCGTATATCGGGGGGAAGATTTCGATCTGGAGGGTATATGGAAACTAAATTAGGTATTAAAGAAAAAGTATCATTCGGACTTGGTGCGTTTGGTAAAGACATCGTATATATGCTGGTAGCCAGCTACTTGTTGTATTATTACAATGTAGTACTTGGTGTTAATAGTATCTTTATCGGAACTATTATGATGGCAGCGAGAATTTTTGATGCCTTCAATGATCCGATTATGGGAATTATCGTTGCTAAAACCAAGAGCCGCTTCGGTCGTTACAGACCCTGGATTTTGGCTGGAACTGTTTTGAATGCAGTAACGGTTTATGCATTGTTCGCTACTCCTGCAGACATGGCAGAGGGTGGAATGAGAGCATGGCTTGCAATCTTCTATTTTGCATGGGGAATAACATATACACTTATGGATATTCCTTTTTGGTCAATGATTCCTGCAGTTACCAATGCAGGTGCAGACAGAGAGCAGCTGACAAGTCTTGCGAGAACCTGCTCGGGTGTTGGCGATGCTATTCCTACAGTACTTACTATGACACTTATCCCGATTTTTGGAGCAGGAACAGCACTTGCAAATTATCGTATCGGATTTAAATGGTGGGCTCTTATT
>JAZLHG010000208.1:0-4024 GCA_045616705.1 Lachnospiraceae bacterium
CTTATAGAAGAAGCCATCTGCCAGTTCCTTCATGAAATCTGTAATCTTCTGAAGCACCAGTACAATCTTAGATGTAAATCTTACGATAAATGCTGATGTGATTAACAGTGCCGCAAGTACAATCGCGATATATTTATAGACGCCGCTGTTCACAAACATACGAAGAGAGGTTGCACTTCTTGCCACACCGATCATACCAAGACAAGTCATTCCGTCTGAAGCAATAATGGGCTGGTAATATGCGAAATATCTCACACCTCCAATAGACACATTCTCGAAGAAGCATGGCTGCTTGGCATAATATACACTCTTCATGATAGTGTCATTAGCACCGGTATCTACATATCGATTGCCTTCCGAGTCCTTAATGGTGGTCAGCAATCTATTATCATAGAAAAATACGGAAATCTCCGCATTCATCTGTTCCTTCATGGTATCGATCAAATCATAATCACCGGTCAGAACATGATTCCCCTTATAAAGGACTACGGACTCATCTTCCATCACAGTGACATGATAATCTCCCTCATACAGGTAGTGATACGTCATCATAACAGAAGTTGCGATATTTTTAAGCTCATCCGAAACTTCCGAGACCATGCTTCGTCTCAAAGAATAAGAGCTGTATATTGTTATAAGAAGACCAAACAAAAGCAGCGGTACTAAAGCCATTGTCAGGAAGGTTCCGTACAGGCTTTGCTTTCCGCTGCGTTTGATATTTGCAAGTTTCATTTGCATCCCTCAATATCATAAACAGCAGAGTTGACATATTTTAACAACTTATTATATCAACTATTATTTCAGAATGCAATTTGTGAACTTTTAAATTTTTAATTTTTGTTATTTAGCGTAGTGGCCTTTAATTTGCCATCTTCCACTCCAATCAGTATGGTGTCGTTCTCCTTCACCTGATCAGCCAGAATCAGACGTGCTGAAAGGGTCTCTACATGCTTCTGCAAATACCTCTTAAGAGGCCTTGCTCCATATACCGGATCATATCCATTATCAACGATAAACCGGCGAGCTTCATCACTCAGTTCGATTCTGACTTTCCGCTGGTCGAGGCGGGAGTTAAGATCCTCCATCATCAGGGTAATAATTCCGGTGATATCCGCCTTGGACAGCGGTTTAAACAGAATGGTCTCATCCAGTCGGTTTAAGAATTCGGGACGGAAATGGTTCCTAAGGTCTGTTAACACTGCCTCCTGCGCCTCGTCCTTAATGTTGCCCTCTTCATCTATCCCTTCAAGCAGATATTCACTGCCAATATTACTGGTCATAATGAGGATCGTATTTTTGAAGTCAACGGTACGCCCCTGAGAATCTGTTACACGTCCGTCATCCAGAATCTGCAACATCACATTGAA
This sequence comes from Lachnospiraceae bacterium, assembly GCA_045616705.1. Taxonomy (GTDB): domain Bacteria; phylum Bacillota; class Clostridia; order Lachnospirales; family Lachnospiraceae; genus UBA2868. The sequence continues at coordinate 1,368 of JAZLHG010000208.1, forward strand.
CACATCAGGATGGGCCTTCTCAACCTCATCAAACAGAATAACACTGTAGGGCTTTCTCCTTACCTGTTCAGTCAACTGGCCACCTTCCTCATATCCGACGTATCCCGGAGGCGCTCCGATCAGTCTGGATACGGAGAACTTCTCCATATATTCACTCATGTCGATTCTGACCATGTTGTTCTCATCGTCAAACAGGCTCTGAGCCAGCGCTTTGGCAAGTTCTGTTTTACCAACGCCGGTGGGACCTAAGAACAGGAAGGAACCGATGGGTTTCGTAGGGTCCTTGATTCCAGCCTTAGACCTGATAATGGCATCGCACACCTTCTCTACACCCTCGTCCTGACCAATCACTCTCTTATGAAGCTCATCATCTAGATGCAGAGTCTTAGCCCTCTCGGATTCCGTTAGTTTGGCAACCGGGATCCCGGTCCATCTGGAGATAATTCTGGCAATTTCCTCATCGGACACGTTCTCGTGCACAAGGGTTAAGTCCGCATCCTTTATCTGTTCTTCTTCCTGCATAAGTTGTGCCTTGAGTTTAGGCAGTAGACCGTACTGATACTCGCTGGCCTTACTTAAATCACCTTGTCTTGTTAATATCTCAATCTGATTATTTGCATCCTCAATCTGTTCTCTTAACTTCTGAAGCTGGCTTAAGGAGGATTTCTCATTCTCCCACTGAGCCATCATGGTGTTCTTCTGATCATTCAGTTCCGCAAGTTCTCTCTGCAGTTCCTCCAAACGAGACTTGCTTAAGGAATCATCTTCCTTTTTCAGTGCCTCAACCTCAATCGCCATCTGCATACACTTACGATTCAGCTCATCCAGTTCCGTAGGCATGCTATCCTGCTCGGTTTTAATCAAGGCACAGGCTTCATCCACCAAGTCAATGGCCTTATCCGGCAGGAAACGATCAGAAATATATCTGTGAGACAGGGTTGCGGCACTGACTAATGCTGCGTCCGTTATTTTCACATGGTGGTAATTCTCATAGCGTTCCTTAAGACCTCTTAAAATGGAAATGGTATCTTCCACGGTAGGCTCGTCCACCAGAACCGGCTGAAAACGACGTTCCAATGCCGCATCCTTCTCAATATACTGTCTGTATTCATCAAGGGTTGTGGCACCGATGCAATGCAGTTCGCCTCTTGCAAGCATAGGCTTCAGCATATTGCCTGCATCCAGAGCCCCGTCGGTTTTGCCGGCGCCCACAATGGTATGAAGTTCATCGATAAACAGAATAATGCGACCATCGGAATTCTTCACATCCTCAAGTACAGCCTTCAGACGTTCTTCAAATTCACCTCTGTACTTGGCTCCTGCCACAAGGGCACCCATATCCAGAGCAAATATCTTCTTATCCTTTAACCCTTCCGGCACATCTCCTCGAACAATTCTCTGGGCAAGACCTTCCACTACCGCAGTTTTGCCTACACCGGGTTCACCAATCAGAACAGGGTTGTTCTTCGTCTTGCGGCTGAGGATACGAATCACATTTCGAATCTCATTATCACGACCGATTACCGGATCAAGTTTCTGCATCCGCGCCTTCTCTACCAGTTCCTGTCCGTATTTCGCCAGCGTATCATAGGTTGCTTCCGGATTGTCGCTCACCACTCGCTGATTACCTCTGACAGAAGACAGTGCCTGCAAGAACCGCTCCCTTGTAATTCCAAACTCCTGAAAGAGTTTCTTAATTCCGTCGTTGGGGTACTTCATCATGGCAAGGAACAAGTGCTCAACGCTGACATATTCATCCCCCATTGCGGAAGCTTCATCCTCTGCGGACACCAGCACCTTATTAAGAGCCGGACCCACGTGAAGAGAAGTATTTCCGGACACCTTCACCCTCTTATTGAGGGTGGATTCCGCCGCTCCGAGGAAGTACATTTTCTGAATATCCATCTTCTCAATCAGCTTTAGAATCAGACTGTCCTCCTGCTTCAGAAGCGCCATTAAGAGGTGTTCTTCTTCAATCTCCTGGTTGCCGTATTCATATGCATAATTCTCCAGTTTATTCACAGCATCCATGGATTTCTGTGTAAATTTCGTTAAATTCATATTCATCTCCCCTTTCAATATGAAAGTAAGTAAATCTCTAACCTGATTCCGTTATAGCACATATTGTTAGCACTCGCAATAGGTGAGTGCTAATCAAAAAGTAAAAAAATTATAAACTATTTATGACCCAGCTGATAAAAGGCAACCGCACTGGCCGCTGCCACATTTAAGGAGTCCACACCATGGCTCATGGGAATCATGACTGTGTAATCGCATGCATCAATGGTAGCCTGCTTCAGGCCGTCGCCTTCTGCTCCCAGTAGAACTGCCAATTTCTGCTCCCGGTTCAATGCTTCATGATCCACCCGCACCGAATCTTCCTTCAGTGCCATGGCTGCTGTAGCAAATCCGTAACTGCGCAGCGTATCCACGCCCCCTTCAAGATAGGTCCAGGGAATCTGAAATACAGTACCCATACTTACTCGAATGGCACGACGGTAGAGAGGATCTGCACAACCCTCACATAGTAGCACCGCATCCATATGAAGCGCTGCCGCAGAGCGAATAATTGCCCCCACATTGGTTGGATTCACAACCCCTTCCATTACCGCAATCCTTGTAACAAGCGGATCTGTCAGAATAGATGCGGTCGTAGG
>JAZLHG010000209.1:0-2581 GCA_045616705.1 Lachnospiraceae bacterium
ATCTGAATGCAGAGCTCCTTGATGATCCTACCGATGAGATGGCAGCTACTATTGCTGACGAGTTTCAGCATTTGATTTGTGCTACTAATTCCTATGAGAATCCCAATACAAGAGAGCTTATTCCCCTTAACACCTGGCTGAATGAATCTATGTCTGCGTATGCGGAGGAGTTAAACTATCCGGGAATTAAGGAATCGGAGAATGTAGGTTGCAACCTGACATATTACCTTAGTGATAATTTCAGAAAGGGTCAGTCATTATATAATTTCTCCACGGAACAGGATCGTTTATTTGGTGCATACGGAACAGTTTATTTATTTGAAGAATATCTCAGACACTATTGTGGCGATGATACCTTCAGTAAGATTCACGAGTATTGGCGTAGTAAGACATCTTCTGAGTTAAGTGTCGCCAAGGATCTCTACAACTGTGTATCACCATCCTTTAGGGATACCATTGATCAGAGCGTTCAGTATCCGGAGAGTGTTACCTCCAAGTTCCAGGGAGAAGAAGAGGAATGGCTTAGTAAGCTGGCATTGAATTTCTACATGGAGACACTTGGTACCGATCTTGCGAACTTAGACCAGTATGTAAGAGATGCAAGAGAGGCCATGGTCTATGATGAGACCGCACCTACCGATATTCAGGGCGGTGGCCGTATTATTGTAGCAACACAGGGCGGTTCCTATACCATACCTTCAGATGCGTCAGAGGGGTTGGTATATATTGGTCTGGACCAGAATTATAAGCCTGTAACAGAGATTATTACACCTGCCGGTAAATAACCAGAAGGAGACACTTATGGCAGCAACCATTAAGGATATCAGGAGGCAGACAGGTCTGTCTCTTGCTACAATCTCTAAATATTTAAATGGTGGCAATGTATTGCCGGAGAATCGGGTCAAGATTGAGGCTGCCATTGAGGAGCTTCATTATGAGGTGAATGAAATCGCCAGAGGGCTGGTTACCAATCGAACCCAGACTGTGGGGGTGGTAATGTACAGCGTGGAGAGTCCATTTAGTGGACAGATTATGCACTATGTAGGTGAGCATCTGCGCCAGAATGGATACGGAATGTTAATCTGCGACTCCTGTAATGATGAGGAACTGGAGAAGAAGAATGTAACCTATCTTCTGAATAAAAAGGTAGACGGTATTATCGTCCTTCCGGTGTCCCATAAATCGGAATTCTTACAGCCTGCTGTAACGGCAGGTATTCCCATTGTTCTTGTAGACAGAGCGTTGTCCGACGGAGTCTTCGACTGCGTCAAAATCGATAACCGTATGTCTGCCTTTCGGGCAATGAGTGCATTAATCGAGAATCACCATAAGAAAATTGCGGTCATTGCATCTGAGAGAGAATATACCGGACGGGAACGTTACAGCGGATTTATGGATGCTATGAATCAGGCAGGGCTACCGGTGCCGGAAGAATATATCTGTAGGGGAACCCATTCCCTCGAAACCGGATACAAGCACATGAAAGAATTGTTAGATCTTCCCAATAGACCCACAGCAGTATTTATTGATAATTACGAGATTATGCTAGGGGCTATGACAGCGGTACATGAGTCGGATTATAAATGTCCGGAAGATGTTTCTCTGTTGGGATTTGACGATCAGGTGATTTTCCACCTGGTGGATCCTCCCATTTACATGGTAGAGCAGCCGGTTGAGCAAATGGGAGAAAAGGCTGTTGAGATTCTGCTTGAGAGAATCAGAGACGGTGTGTCTGAACATCCCATGGAAGTATCTCTCAGCACCAGGCTACATGAAGGCAAGTCTATTAAATGTTTAGAATCATAATTTGATGAATTGTAAGCGAAACGTTTCGTTTTGTTATTGACATGAGAATAAACCAAGGAATATAATGCAAGTAGGTTCTATTCGGAGAGTATAGCGCTCCGGGTGGCACCTACTTTTTTTAACGCAGAGCGAAACGTTTCGCTCTGCGAAATGAATGGAGGGTTTATGGCACAGTTATTGGGAATTGACATTGGCACAAGTGCATGTAAGGTTGCGGTTTTCGATGAGGACGGAACGGTTCTTGCCCAGGCCAATAAACCCTATGAAGTGTATTATCCCCAGGCCGGATGGGTTGAACAGGATCCGGATGAATGGTGGAACGCCATTTGTCAGGGGATTCAGGAAGTACTTGCTGAGAAGAATGTAGAAGTGAATCAAATAGCCGGCATTGGTGTTGACGGACAGAGCTGGTCCGCTATTCCGGTTGATGAGCATGGCAAGGTGTTGGCCAGAACGCCAATCTGGATGGATACCAGAGCAAGAACCATCTGTGAGCAGGTGAAGGAGGAAGTTGGGCAGGATAGAATCTTCCAAATTGCAGGGAATGATTTTCTTCCGTCTTATTCCACTCCGAAAATGATCTGGTTTCGACAGGAGCGGCCGGAGATTTACAAGAAGGCGAAGCTGTTCCTGCAGAGTAACAGCTATATCGTATATAAACTTACCGGTGAATATTCTCAGGATTTATCCCAAGGATATGGTATTCATTTCTTCAATATGAAGACCCTGCGCTATGACGAGAGCCTTGCAGAAGCACTGGGACTTAGTACGGATT
>JAZLHG010000210.1:0-1160 GCA_045616705.1 Lachnospiraceae bacterium
TCTTCGCCTACAGCCTGATATGTGATACTGACACCACCTGATAAGTCAAGACCTAACTTGATATCAGAAGCAGCGCCTGTCTTCTCTGTACCTACACCAAAGATTGTCATGTAGCCGAAGCCTGCAATCAGAAGTACAAGCACAAGCAGTGTAATGATGGCATTTCTCTTTTTCATTACGATTCTCCTTTTTCCAATAAAACTTCTATTCTATATGAATGATTCTGTACGAATTTATCATAAGCATTATGATGTAAGCATGTAAATCAGCCAGATAATCGCCACCGCAATCAGAATCGCGAGCATTACCTTAAGTGCCGATACCGGAGATCTTCCGGATATCTTACCGCTCTGTCCGTTTACCATAAACTGATAAACCTTACCCTTATAGGTGAAACTGGAAATATAAATCGGCAACATCAAATATTTATAAGTAATGTTCGAATAAACCGTCTTCATTACCACGTCCTTAACCGAATCAGCATTATGCTCACTTCTGACCTTGGACTCAATGAATGACTTCAGTCTGCTTGCGATAAACTGTTTCGCCTTCTCCCAAGCATCCTTAAGGCCAATGGAATAACGCTCTGCCGCATATCCTGCAATATACTCGGGCTGATAAGCCTTATTATCTTCTGTATCAAAGGGCTCAATACCGGCCATCAATGAACTGTCATGTCGGTCGGATCCGCTAACCAGCATATCATCAATGAAATGATCGTATGTGCCGCTGGTATTGTACCAGTCGGTTACAGTTTTCTCTGTATCACCCTGCTTCACCTTACGGTCAATACCATACTTGGCAGTGTAATCTGTATGCGTATCCGAATCGAATGTCCAATAAGGGAGATAAATACCCTGGAACTGATCCGCCTGTGCATTCTCCTTGGCTTCCTTGGGGCAGAACCACTTGCCCTTCAACCAGTTCTTGAAATTCTCTCCGGCCTGTTTCGCTGTAATCTTAAACGGAACCACACCATTGGGCGCAAGTGTAGAGACATCATTTGCTTCCATAACCTGATTGGAACCGCAGTAAGGACACTCATTTGCAACTTCAAGAGCATCGTATACCGTAGTGGCACCACAGGACTTACAGGTTACGGTCTTCTGGGATACACCCCAGTCGCAGTTACCGGTTAATTCCGCTGACGCAAAATCAAG
>JAZLHG010000211.1:0-2839 GCA_045616705.1 Lachnospiraceae bacterium
CACCTGCGTAAGAGACTATATTCATGTAACGGATCTGGCCCAGGCGCATATCTTGGCGGTGAAGTATTTATTGAATGGTGGCGAGAGTGATGTGTTCAATCTTGGTAACGGCGTTGGATTCACCGTTAAGGAAGTAATTGATGTGGCTAGAGAAGTAACCGGAGACGGCATTAAAGCCCAGGTTGAAGTCAGACGTGCGGGAGATCCTGCTTTCTTAATTGCAAGCAGTGACAAGGCTCGTAAGATTCTGGGTTGGAATCCACAGTTTGATGATCTTCATACGATTATCGAGACTGCCTGGAAGTGGCACAGCACCCATCCCAATGGATACAACTCTTAAGAAACAGAAGGAGAAACCATGAGAGATTTATATATTGCGGCCCTTGCGGAATATGCGGTACAAGCCGGTCTGATTCCTGAAGAAGAGAGAATTTATTCCATCAATCTACTGTTAGATGTGCTGAAGGTGGATGAATATAACGGATGCGAAGATGCAGGGCAGGTGAATGCCCTTGCAACTAATCTGGAAGAGATTCTGAAGTGGCTCCTAGATGATGCAGTGGAGAGAGGGTTGATTGAGAACAGCGTGGTGTATCGCGATTTGTTCGATACGAAGATGATGAATTGCTTTGTTCCCAGACCTGCTGAGGTGATTCGTAATTTCAACGAGAAGTATGCCGTATCTCCTAAGGAGGCAACGGATTATTACTATACTTTATCCAAGGCATCGGATTATATCAGAACCTATCGCGTTGCTAAAGATATGAAGTGGACAGCTCCCAGCGTATACGGAGATATGGACATTACTATTAACCTGAGTAAGCCGGAGAAGGATCCCAAGGCAATTGCCGCTGCCAAGCTTGCGAAGCAGTCTGCATATCCCAAGTGTCAGCTATGTGTTGAGAATGAAGGATATGCCGGCAGAGTGAATCATCCGGCAAGGGAGAATCACAGAATTATTCCGGTGAAGATTTGTGGTGAGGACTGGGGGTTCCAGTACTCTCCTTATGTATATTTCAATGAGCACTGTATCCTGTTAAACGGTAAGCATGTGCCCATGACCATTTGCAGAGAAGCCTTTGAGAAGCTGTTTGATTTCATCAGACAGTTCCCCCACTATATGATTGCGTCCAATGCAGACCTTCCTATTGTTGGTGGATCTATCCTGACTCACGAACATTTCCAGGGTGGATGCTACGAATTTCCCATGGCAAGAGCTGAGGTGAAGACGCCGGTTGTGATTAAGGGATATGAGGACGTAACCGCGGGTATTCTCAACTGGCCCATGTCGGTTATTCGTATTCAGAGCAAGGATTCGGCCAGACTGGTAGAGCTTGCGGATCACATCCTTACATCTTGGAGAGGCTATACGGATGAAGAGTCGTTTGTGTTTGCAGAGACAGAGGGCGAACCGCACAATACCATTTCTCCCGTAGCCAGAAGAAGAGGTGAACTCTATGAGATGGATTTGGCCCTTAGAAATAATATCACCACAGAAGACAGACCTCTTGGCGTATATCATCCACGGCCGGAATTCCATCATATTAAGAAGGAGAATATCGGCATTATAGAGGTTATGGGTCTGGCAATTCTTCCTGCACGTCTGAAGACAGAATTGGAACTCGTGAAGGAATATATGGTTGCAGGTAAGGATGTTCGCAGTAATGAGCAGACTGAGAAACATGCTGAATGGGTGGAAGATATTCTCAGCAGAAGAACCGGTGAGGTAAGTCGTGAGACTATTGATTCCATAATTGAGGAAGAGGTTGGAGCCGTATTTACAGGCGTATTGGAGGATGCCGGTGTATATAAGCATACACCTGAAGGGCAGCAGGCTTTCCTCCGCTTTATTGAATCCTTATAATTCGGAACGAATGATTGAAAGGGTTGTTTCCTTATGCTATAATTATTGATGTGTCGCAATCGGCACGGATTTAATATAAGTCCAAGAGAGAAGATAAGGAGACAATATGGAGAACTTAGAACTTCAAAAAACTGCTAATGAGATCCGCAAGGGTATTGTAACGGCAGTGCACGCAGCACATGCCGGACATCCGGGCGGATCTTTATCGTGTGCAGATATCATGACATATCTGTATTTCGAAGAAATGAATATCGATCCCAAGGAGCCGAACAAGGCAGACAGAGATAGATTCGTTCTGTCCAAGGGTCACTGTGCACCTGCACTTTACTCCGCACTTGCACATCGCGGATATTTCCCGGTTGAAGAGCTTACCACTCTTCGTAAGCTGGGTTCACACCTTCAGGGACATCCCTGTATGCAGCATACTCCCGGCGTTGATATGAGCAGCGGTTCTCTGGGACAGGGCATTTCTGTTGCAACCGGTATGGCATTATCTGCTAAATTATCTAACGATGATTACCGTGTATATACCCTTCTTGGTGATGGTGAAATTGCCGAAGGTCAGGTATGGGAAGCTGCAATGTTTGCAGGCTTTAAGAAGTTAGATAATCTTGTAGTAATCGTTGATAACAACAATCTGCAGATTGATGGACCGATCACAGAGGTTTGCGATCCCTATCCTATTGATGAGAAGTTCAAAGCATTCAACTTCAATGTAATTACAATAGATGCTCATAACTATGATGAGATCAGAGCAGCATTCAAGGGAGCCAAGGAGACAAAGCGCGCCCCTACAGCAATTATCGCTAAGAGTACAAAGGGTAAGGGCGTATCCTTCATGGAGAACAACGTTAAGTGGCATGGTGTTGCACCTAACGATCAGCAGTATGCTGTTGCAATGGAAGATTTGGAGAAAGTAGGTGAAGAACTATGTCAGAAGTAGAAGTTAAGAAAATCGCTACGAGAGTCAGCTAT
>JAZLHG010000212.1:0-3211 GCA_045616705.1 Lachnospiraceae bacterium
CTTGTAATCTTAACAACTACAGGAGACAGTGCAATCACACCAATCAAGTTGGGGATCATCATAAGACCATTGAAGGTATCGGAGATATCCCATGCAAGAGAAGATGTCATTAATGCACCGGAGATAATCATAACCGTGAAAATAAAACGATAAATCTTGGTTGCAGTCTCACCGAAGAGATACTCGATAGCCTTGCTGCCGTAATGAGACCAACCAAGTACTGTTGTGAATGCGAACAGTAATACTGCAATTGCAACAAATACCTCACCACTCTTACCAAACATATCACCAAATGCTCTGGCAACAAGTGTTGCATCATTCACACCTTCCTGTACAACACCGGTATTTAAATCAATATAGCCGGAAGACAGAACAACGATAGCAGTCATTGTACAAACAACCATGGTATCGGCAAATACTTCGAAGATACCCCAGAGCCCCTGCTTAACAGGCTCTTTAACGTTGGAGTTAGAATGAACCATAACGGAAGAACCAAGACCTGCTTCGTTAGAGAACACACCTCTCTTACAACCCTGTGTAATAACAGTCTGAATGGTAACACCAACAGCGCCGCCAACTGCAGCCTTGATACCAAATGCAAAACGGAAAATAGAAGCAAATACTGCACCAACAGATGTAATATGTGCAAGAAGAATCACAAGAGCACCTGCAACATAAGCAACTGCCATAAAGGGAACAACCTTCTCAGCAACAGATGCAATTCTCTCAAGACCACCAACGATGATCAATCCACCAACAACCATTAACACAATACCAATGATTAATGCAACCAGCGTAACCTCACCAAACAGAACCGGTGTCTGCACATCTGAGAAAAATGCAGATTCAATATTCATGGTAATCTTATTAATCTGGCCCATGTTACCGATACCGAAGGAAGCAACCACTGCAAAAATTGCAAATAATACTGCAAGAACCTTACCAATCCACTCATAGCCGATAATGCTGCCAAGGCCTTCGCGAAGATAGTACATTGCACCACCTGACCACTCGCCTTCCTTATTACGACGACGATAGTAGATACCTAATACATTTTCAGAATAGTTGGTCATCATTCCGAAGAATGCTGCAATCCACATCCAGAACACAGCACCGGGGCCACCTACACAAATAGCAGCGGATACACCGGCAATATTACCGGTACCGATTGTTGCTGCAAGTGCGGTACAAAGTGCCTGGAACTGAGATACAGAGCCCTTTTCATTCTTGTTGTGGGCATCCTTACCGAATACACCACCAATTGTCTTCTTCATCCAGTGTTTGATGTGACTCAGCTGGAAGCAGTTGGTTACCAGAGTCATGAGAATACCTGTACCGATTAAGAGCACAAGACCAATACGAACCCATACAAAGGTATTCACTGCATCATTAATGCTAGCCAAACTCGCAAGAAATTGTTCCATAGTTAAATCCTCTTTTCTCCTTTATTCTAATTCTTAGAGCAGGAGTTCCCACTCTCTTCCCCCTACAGGAAAATAAAAAAAGGATTGTGTCATCACACAACCCTTTTTGTATGTACAACAGTAATATACTAAAGCACTTTTCGTTTGTCAACGATTCCGAATATGCAATATTTTTGTAAATCATAAAAAAAATTTGGCTTTTGCCTATGAATTCCCGCTTGAAAGGGCTATAATATAACTAATGATATGTTAGGAGACTTACATGAATACATACGCAACCCTTGAGAACCTTAAGAAGATCGCCCACGGATTAACCGTTCAGTTCGGCCAGAACTGTGAGGTTGTAATTCATGACCTGAGAGGTCGCAATTTAGACAGCACCATTGCTTTTATAGAAAATGGCCATATCAGCGGACGTCAGGTCGGTGACGGCCCCTCTCACGTGGTACTGGAAGCCAAAGGCAAGAAGGCCAGTGAGATGGAAGACAAATATGGCTATCTTACCAGAACCAAGGACGGTCGTATTCTGAAGTCTACCACCATTTATATGGGCAACCCCGATACGGATCGAATTGATTATGTATTATCGATTAATTACGATATCACCAGTCTGATGACCATCGATTCCGCAGTACGTTCCATTATTGCCACCGAAGATTCCGAATCCGAACAGAAACGTCCCAAGAAGATTACCCAGAATGTAAATGATCTTCTGGATGACTTAATTGATCAGTCCGTACACTTAATCGGTAAGCCTGTGGCTCTTATGAGTAAGGATGAGAAGGTTACCGCCATTCGGTTCCTGAATGATGCGGGCGCATTCTTAATTACCAAGTCCGGTGATAAGGTATCCAAGTTCTTCGGCATCTCTAAATATACATTATACAGTTACATTGACGTCAACAATAATAAATCCAAGCTGTAACCTATTTACTGCTTATATTGACAATCACATATATTGATTACTGTGCGTAGAAACTGCACATAAAAACTGCATATGATAAAAGGCATCATCTAACGATGATGCCTTTACTGATTCTTAGTCGTCTTCGGAGGGTCCATCATCACTCGGCTCAGGATCTTCCGGTTCAGGATCAGGCTCCGGTTCCGGCGTCGGTGTTAACGACGGTGACGGCGTAGGACTGGGTGAAATAGTAGGTTCCGGCTCTCCCGGAACTTCTGTAGGTGTGGGAACTGCAGTAGGCGTCGGTTCCTCAGTCGGTGCCACCGTAGGCGTGGGCGTAGCCGTAGGTGTAGGCTTCGCCGTAGGCGTTGGTGTCGGCGTCGGCGTCGGTGTTGGTGTCGGTGTAGGCGTCGGAGTTAAAGAAGGTGTCGGTGTAGGCGTAAGCAGCGCCGGATCCATTACCTGTACATTCTCCGGAAGCTTAGGAGTCTCCGTCATAATCTTCTTATACTCACCACTGGGAGCCACATAATGTACCACAAACTCTCCATCGTCCGTTACACCCGGTACCGGATGATGAATAATATAATCCAGAATATCATTATATGCAGATGCTCTGTAGTGCAGTCCGTCTCCCGCATCATACTCCGGCTTCATCTGGCCGTCACTTCCCTTCAGAATCTCAGACACATTCAAATAATGAAGATTCTTCTTCTCAGCCATCTTCAGCAGGAACTCGTTATAATCATCAATCCATTCATTCTGCACCGTATTCTTATAGGTACCGAAATCGTTGCCGGGCCAAATTGACATCAGCACAATCTTCTTATTGGGAGCCGAACTGATAATATGGTCTATCAGCTTCTCGTAGGATGCGTCATAT
>JAZLHG010000213.1:0-4784 GCA_045616705.1 Lachnospiraceae bacterium
CGGCAAAGTAAATATTGCCGTCAAATACGCAGGAAGGATCGATTTCTTCGGGACATACCTGTGTGCGGTCGCCGCCTTCAATGGAGCATCGATAGAGAGAAATTCCCTCCTTGGTACTATAGTGCTCATAGAATAAATGAGAGCCTATCAGTACAAGGGTTGCGGATGCGGTTCGGTCAAGACAGTCCGCAGAATTGTTCTTGCCCTTCTTCAGTCGATAGATACCGTTGTTTCGTACAAAGGAGCCAAATGCACCATTCTCTTTGTTGGCTTCCTGATAGTAGTAGAGGTATTTACCTGCTGAGTTGATATACTTAACGGGTCCCTTCACAAGGCAGGTTGCATCGGATAAATCATGGTTCATGTGATATAAGTAACCATTGTCCAGCGGATTGCTGAAATAGATTCCGGTTTCATCTTCGCAGAAATAACCGTTATTAAATAAATTACCGGAGGTATTCCCTACGGTATCCGGTGTATTCTCAGGGACTTTGCTTAGCTGATTGCCCAGCAAAACACCGCTAATCAGAATAACTAGAAAACAACAGATGATAATGGCAAGTCTTTTCTGCATAATGAATCTCCGTATGTGTTATAAATCGATTTCAGTATATCAGAATTCCATAGGAATATGTAATGAAAAGTGATATATTATTAGTAATATTTTAAGTGAGGAACGAAGATGAGAGACCAAGAATTTATTTTATACAGAAGTTTTAAGCACGGTGAGATTTTAAGCAGAATGACCGGCCTTACGGAAGCGCTTAAGAATAACCTTCCTGCAGAAGATTATATCAGTGACTACTATCAGGTAGCCCATGACCTGATTGAACTGGCAGGCAGCCACGGATACAGCGGTAATTTATGGCAGATGTATTTAACCTATCTGCTTGCCAATAACGAGAATGCTTTTTCCTATGCCTGCGAAATGAGAGGTCGCACGGAGGGCAGCATCAATGCGATTGCGGAACATGATTTTGCGATCTTTAAGGAACTGTTTGCCTTAAATCTTACCGAAATTGACGAATACTGCCGGAGTAGTTGTCTGAAACTGTTAACGAATTATCGTAATTCGGAAGAAGGAAGCAAACAGTTTAATAAGCGAATCAGAGACCGTATCGCGGATTTAAGTATGGAACTGGCCGATGCAGAAACCGTTACGGTATTCGGTGATTTGGTTTGTCAGTTTTATAAAGAGTTCGGTGTTGGTAAATTCGGTTTACATAAAGCATTCAGGGTGGAGCATCTGACAAGAGAAGTAGTGGAAGAAAAGGACGGAAATAACTCCTATGCTGATAGTGAGGTTTACATAAAGCCAATAACCAACATTCCTCATGTACAGCTTGAGGATTTGGTGGGATATGAACAGCAGAAGAAGATGCTGACCGATAATACGGAAGCCTTCTTAAACGGCAAGCCGGCCAACAACTGTCTTCTGTTTGGTGATGCGGGAACCGGTAAATCCAGCTCTATTAAGGGAATCCTGAACAAATATTACGATAGAGGTCTTCGCATTATTGAAGTCTATAAGCATCAGTTCCAGGATCTTAACGAGATTATTGCGCAGATTAAGAATCGTAATTACAAATTTATCATTTATATGGATGACTTATCCTTTGAAGACTTCGAGACGGAGTACAAATATCTGAAGGCCGTAATTGAAGGTGGACTTGAGAAGAAGCCGGATAATGTGCTGATTTATGCGACAAGCAACAGACGTCACCTGGTTCGTGAGAAGTTCTCTGACAAGGAAGAGAGAGACGATGATTTACATACAAGAGATACGGTATCAGAGAAACTGTCTCTGTCCTATCGTTTTGGCGTATCGATTTTCTTCGGTTCTCCCAGTAAGAAGGAATTCGATCATATTGTTACGGAACTGGCTAAGAGAGGTGGTATTGATATGAGCGAGGATGAACTGCTTCTGGAAGCCAATAAGTGGGAACTGGTACACGGAGGCCTGTCCGGTCGATGTGCGTCACAGTTTATCGATTATTTAAAAGGGGTAGAGTAATGGCTATTAAAGTATTTGCTGCAATTGATGTGGGTTCTTATGAACTTGCCATGAAGATTTTCGAATTTTCATCCAAGAACGGCATGCGTGAAATCGACCATATCAGACACCGAATCGAGCTGGGAACCGATACCTACAATACGGGTAAAATAAGCTACGAGCGCGTGGATGAACTGTGTAAGGTTCTGAAGGAATTTGTGCAGATCATGAAGGCCTATAAGGTAGATGATTATAAGGCATACGGTACTTCCGCAATCAGAGAGACCAAGAATGCGCCGATTATTCTTCAGCAGATTAAGCTTCGCTGTGGTCTTGATGTGGAAATTCTCAGTAACTCGGAGCAGAGGTTTATTCATTATAAGGCCGTTGCTTCAAAGGGTGATAAGTTTGCCGACTTTATTGGAAGCGGTTCAGCAGTTGTGGATATCGGTGGTGGCAGTATGCAGATTTCTTTGTTCGAGAAGGAATCCCTTGTATCTACCCAGAATATTCGACTGGGTATTCTGCGTATGCGTGAGCAGTTAATGGATCTTAAAGCCAAGACCAATGATTACGAGGCTCTCCTTAGCGAACTCATTGACAACCAGCTGGCAGTTTTTAAGAGGCTGTATCTTAAAGGAAGAGATATTGAGAACGTCATTATTGTAGATGATTATATCTCTCATGTTATGCAGGTTTTAGGTAAGGGAGCAGAGGTGATTACCAAGCAGCAGTTTACGGAATTCTCAACCATACTGCAGGAGAGAGGTCCGGAACAGGTAGCTGCTGCCTATGGTATTCCGGGAGAGAGTGCATCCTTACTCCTTCCCTCCGTTGTACTGATTAAGAGAATTCTGAAGATAACCAAGGCCCAGCGAATCTGGGCACCGGGTGTATCCCTTGCAGACGGAATCGCATATGAATATGGGGAAGCCAATAAGTTAATTCCGGAAGGTCACGATTTCGAGAACGATATTCTGGCCTGTGCCAAGAATATCAGTAAGAGGTATCAGGGCAATAAAGAACGTAACCAGTTGTTGGCAAGAGTGGTTACACAGATTTTCGATTATACCAAGAAGATTCACGGAATGGGGAAGAGAGAGCGACTGTTTCTGCAGATTGGAGCAATCTTAAATGACTGCGGCAAATACATTTCTCTTGAAGATGCGGCAGAATGCGGTTATTCCATTATCATGGCAACAGAGATTATCGGCTTGTCACACAGTGAACGTGAGGTGGTTGCCAGTATTGTAAGATACAATAAGACTACCTTTGACTATGAGAAAGTAAACAGCATGGTACATGGTCAGAATCTTGCCAAACTGTGTGCTATTTTCCGCTTGGCGGATGGTATCTGCAGAAGCTATAGAGCCAAGGTGTCGGATCTTAAGTTCGTAAGGAACGAGAGACAGGTTGTGGTTACGGTAGATGCAGATGACAGTATCACCCTGGAGAAGGGATTCTTCATTAGGAAGAAGAGCCTGTTTGAAGAAGTATTTGGTATTGATGTACAGCTTAGGCAGAAGAAGGTTAAGATCTAGCAGAGATTAGGAGAATATATGGGCAAATCAGATTTGAATCAATATGAATATTACACCAACAGAGAATTGAGCTGGCTGCTGTTTAATGAGAGAGTACTGGGAGAGGCAAGGGATAAATCCATTCCTTTGTTTGAGCGTCTGAAGTTCCTATCCATTACAGCATCTAACTTGGATGAATTCTTTATGGTACGTGTGGCATCTCTTAAGGATATGGTGAATGCCGGATACGATAAGAAGGATATTGCGGGTATGACTCCGGAAGAGCAGTTAAGCAAGATTGAGCAGGCTACCCACGAACTGGTGAATCTGCAGTATACTACGCTGAATCGTTCTCTGATTCCGCTTCTTGCAGGAGAGAATATTCATTTGCTTACTGCGCATGAAGATATGAGTGAACAGCAGAAGGAATATGCGGATCGTTACTTTATGGAGAATGTATATCCTGTATTGACGCCTATGGCTGTAGATTCTTCAAGACCGTTTCCGCTTCTTCGGAATAAATCCTTAAATATTGGAGCACTGCTTCGTAAGAAGGGGAAGGAAGATCATGTGGAGTTTGCTGCAGTGCAGGTTCCTTCGGGTCTGTCCAGGCTGGTAATGCTTCCGGACGAACAGGGAAGAAGTCTCATTCTTCTGGAAGAGATTATTGAGCGGAACATGGATAAGCTGTTCCTAAATTACGATATTATTTGTTCTCATCCCTTCCGCATTGAGCGAAATGCAGATTTGACCATTGATGAGGATGAAGCGGAAGATTTGCTTAAGGAGATTGAGAAGCAGATTAAGAAGCGTCAGTGGGGCGAAGTGATTCGTCTTGAGGTAGAAGACGGGTGTGACAAGAAGCTTCTGAAGATTCTGAAAGAGGAACTGGATATTAAGGACGAGAGTATTTATTATATTCCCGGTCCTTTGGATCTTACGTTTCTGATGAAGATGTATGGAATGGAAGGATGCGATCATCTTAAGACCAAACCCCATACACCTGTATTGACACCACAGTTTCAGAAGGAAGGAAGCATCTTCGATAAGATAGCAGAACACGACATTCTGATGCATCACCCGTATGAAGATTTCACACCGGTTGTGAACTTTATTCGTGAAGCTGCTAACGACCCTTCCGTTTTAGCGATTAAGCAGACCCTGTATCGTGTCAGCGGTAACTCACCGATTATCGCAGCCCTTGCTTCCGCAGCTGAGAATGGTAAGCAGGTATGCGTACTGGTAGAGTTAAAGGCTCGTTTTGATGAAGA